>JACMKU010000210.1 GCA_014379965.1 Chitinophagaceae bacterium | reverse complement strand
CTGGAGGGTAACCGAGAGCAGGAGGGTAATAATGAGATAAACGTTCTTCATCCGGATATGTAGTTTGAGGTACAAAATTACTTGAATTGTTTAGTAACGAAAAACAAAGCCGGACTTGTATTTTTGTCCCTATTTTTAAGAAAAATTATCATTTGTCTCACTCTCCAGAACGCAAGGAAAAGGATTGTCTAAATTGCGGAACCATCACCCAGGGACGTTTTTGTCATGTCTGTGGCCAGGAGAATGTGGTTCCCAAGGAGAGTTTCTGGGGAATGGTCACTCACTTCTTCAATGACATCACCCATTTCGACGGGAAATTCTTTACCAGCATGCGCTGGCTGATCACTAAACCCGGTATGCTATCGTTAGAATATGTCAACGGTCGACGGGCAAAATACCTGCATCCAATAAGGATGTACGTGTTTACCAGTGCCGTATTCTTCATCATCTTCTTTTCGATATTTAGTGCCGAGCAGATCGGAATGCGTGGAATACAAGATGACACTCTCGGAGACGCCGGGCAAACTGTGTCAACTGCCGCATTCCAGAATGCCAAAACCCCGGAGGACTCGTTGGCCATTGCGAGAGTCCTGGGACTGACTAGTAATAACGAAAAAGACACCACGTTAGCTGGCCCAAAGGTGCGGGTAACGATGGGTAAAGCCGCCAGAAAACACCGAACGATCGCCAGCTACGATTCGGCACAACGAGCTCTTCCCTCTTCGGAAAGAGATAACTGGCTCGAGACGCAACTTAACAGGCGCGGCATAAGCCTCGAACAGAAATATGGTAATAACAGGAGGGCTTTGTGGAAGGACCTATTCGATACATTCGTTCATAGCCTGCCATACATGTTGTTTGTGTCGCTTCCTTTGTATGCGCTGATTCTTAAAATGCTCTACTTTCGACGCAAGCAGTATTATTTCGCGGATCATGCAATATTCCTGATTCATCTTTATGTCTTCACGTTTATCCTGATGCTTATTTTCTTCCTCGTCCAGCGAATAGATGATGCTTATCCACTTGGTGCCTGGAATTTCATGAAGGCCGCTTTGTTTATCGCAGGAATCTATTACGCCTATAGGGCAATGAAGAATTTCTATGGACAAGGTACTGGCAAGACGATATTGAAGTTTATTCTATTTAACCTGCTTTGCTTTTTTTCGCTGTTATTGTTGTTTACCGTATTCCTCATTTTTACTTTTTACAGGTTATAATTCTATTGTATGTCTAAAGAAGCCGCAGCATTTGATCGACTGGTGGAGATCATGAAGGAACTACGTGAGAAGTGCCCATGGGATAGAAAGCAAACCGTTCAATCGCTCAGACAGATGACGATCGAAGAGACCTATGAACTGGCAGATTCAATCACCGAGAACGACTGGAATGGCATAAGGGAGGAACTCGGTGACATGCTCCTTCATATTGTCTTTTATGCAAGGATAGGAGAGGAGGAGAGTCGCTTCACATTGCAGGAGGTTATAGATGGGATTTGCGAAAAACTCATAGCAAGACATCCCCACATCTACGGAGATGTTAAGGTAAATAATGAAGAAGATGTTAAAAGGAACTGGGAAAAGCTCAAAATGAAAGAGGGAAAGACCTCGGTACTTTCCGGGGTACCCAAGGCACTACCTGCAATGGTAAAAGCCATGCGTTTGCAGGAAAAGGCAAAACAGGTCGGCTTCGAATGGGAGAATAAGGAGCAGGTCTGGGAGAAAGTGGAGGAGGAGATGGGAGAACTAAAGGAAGCCATCGGAACACAAAGCCAGGAGAGGATCGAGGATGAGTTCGGGGATCTTGTGTTTTCACTTATCAATTACGCACGGTTTTTGCAGGTTGATGCCGAAAATGCGTTGGAGAGAACTAACAAGAAATTCATTCATCGATTTACGCACATGGAGCAGCAGGCCCTGTCTTCGGGCAAAGATCTCAAGGATATGACACTTGAGGAAATGGACGCCATCTGGAATAGCATTAAACAACAAGGGCAATTGTGAAGCCTATTTACCGAAATAACTTTTTCTGGAAACTTGGTTTGCTAATAGCGGCCGTCGTACTATTTGCCCTTTCCTATGTTTTTTATACGATCTATACCGACAACACATCACTTGCTGCAGAGAAACGGTACGCTGAAAAATATGTACACGATAAGGAAGAAGACTTCGACGAATTATTGGAGGATTCATCCCTTGTCCTGAAATTACTTCAAGACACTGAGACGGAAGCAGAGTTTCGTTCGGTTACGGGAAGGAACTACGGCATTTTCCTGTATACGGTGAGCAACGCGGGCACGCTTGCGATGAACTTCTGGAACAGCCAGCTTATTCTCCCACCACCTGAGACTTACGCACTGGGTGACTTCGGCATGTTCATGGACCTCGCCAATGGTCATTACTACGTGATAAAACGATCGGCGCACTATGGGACACACACGGTAGTAGCTTATGCTATGATCCCGGTGCAATCCGACTTCTTTCTCGATACCGATTACCTGCCAAAGCATTTTTTCTTTAGCCAAACCGCCGATCAACGCGTAGTATTAAGCAAGACGGAAACACCCTTTCCGGTTCGATCGATCTCTGGAAATGTCATATTCTATCTCGATAAGAAGACTACGGGCGCGATACCCTACAATAGCCAACTGACGCTGATCCTCCGTCTAGGTGGAATTATCTTCCTGTTGCTATTCATCCATTCCATTGCGGAATCGCTTGCACGACGGAAGAAGATTTGGCAATCGATTGCCTTTCTTGGGATATCTCTACTGGCGATTCGCATGGTGACGTATATGTTTCCCGGGATATTGAATCTTCGGCAGTTTGAGTTGTTTGATCCTACAGTATATGGATCGAACCTTATCCAGCGATCCCTTGGTGATCTATTATTCAATTCAATATTCTTCTGCTGGTTTGTATTGTTTGCCTGGGGGAAAGTGCAGCGTACGCCGGAGCCTGGTCATCGCTTTCCACCATGGGTTCGATGGGTGGCCGGGATCATTTCGCTATGCCTTTTGATCTACTCAACCTTCGTCCTCTCATCTGTGATCCGTAGCATGGTGGCCGATTCGAAGATATCTTTCGACGTTACCGATTTCTCGAGTCTGAAGTTTTATACTGTAGTGGGATTTATCGTGCTCGCATGCATCTCGCTTTCCTATTACTATTTCACACAGCTCCTGTTTCGTGTCATATTTCCATTGTTTAAGAATAATACCTGGCCTATCTACTTCGCTATAGGCTTCGCAGGTCTCGTGTACCTGACCGTTCGTTCCGGAGATCCTACCGTACTTTTTTACATTCCCGTCCTCGCCTGGTTATTGTTGTATACGTGGCTCGTCAATCGAAAAGGGCTAATCCTTTATAACATTCGAATCAACATCGCGGGGATCATGTTCTGGATCTTCGTGTTCTCGGTGTCGATATCCGCCATCATGCTCTCGGAAAATAAACAGGCGGAGTGGAAGAAGCGACAATTCTTCGCGGAGAAGCTGGCCGTGCAGATGGATCCTTCGAGTGAACGACTGATGAGCATCGCCATCCAGTACCTTGACAACGACTTTCTCTCAACTAATTTCCGACGCTTCAACGATAGCGCCGCTGGCAAACTCCTTCGCGACAGCATCATCACGGGGAATTATCGCGGATACCTGAACAAGTATGACACGCGGCTGTATATTTTCGATTCCATGGGTCAGCCAATGAACAACGAGGACCCGATGACCTATGCCACTCTGAACACGATAGTGACGGTACAGTCGAAGACGACCGGTACACCCGACCTGTTCTATTTCGAGACGGCATTCGACAATTTCACCTATATCACCGAACGAATTGTAGTCGACACCTCCGGAAATAAAATGGGTTCATTCTTCATCATTTCGAATCCAAAGAGATATAGCAGCGATGCGCTGTTTCCCGTTTTATTTAAACAATATAAAAAGAACGATCCCGAGAACTCACCTATCTATTCCTATGCGGTATACAACAAGAAGCAACTGATTTCCCGTTCGGATAAGTATCCATTCCCGACTAAGCTTGCCGATGCCCAGCTTCCCCGGGATGAGTTCAAGCGTGTCAACAGGAAGGAGTATGATGAACTCTGGTATAAGGCAAGCAACGAGAAAGTAGTTATCATGGCCAGGAAGCGGGATACGATCATCGAATCGATCACCTTGTTCTCATATATCTTCTGTTCCTTCCTATTTCTGATTACGCTTGTTCAGTTAGTCTCTTTCATCATCAAGACCGGCTACAACTGGGGTGGAATCAGGAAGCTCATGCAGTTGAACATTAGAACCCAGGTGCACAGCACCATCATCTTCATCAGCATCTTCTCGTTCTTCATCATTGCAATCGCGACTATCTCCTTCTTCGTCAGTAGACACAACAGGACCAATAGCGATAAACTCAGTCGTACCATGAAGATCATGGTCAAGGAAATGGAGAAAAAGATTGGGGATCACAAGACCTTTGATGACGTGGTGATGCTATACGACTCCGTCTCCAGTTACCGACTGCAGCAGCTGGCAGACGAGGTGTCGGATATCCATGGAGTGGATGTGAACGTATACGACCTCAACGGGGACTTGCAGGTCTCTTCCGAATCGAATGTCTATGACAAGGGCGTGTTGAGCAAGAAGATCGATCCTACGGCGTTTTTCCACCTTAACAGGATGAACCTGGTGGAATGGGTACAGGAGGAATATATCGCCAACTTCGCATACCTGAGCATCTATGCGCCTGTGATGGATGATGGCAATGTATATGCTTATCTGAGCATTCCATACTTTACTTCAGAGCAGGAATTGAACATGGAGATATCGAACTTTATTGTGACGGTGATCAACCTGAATGCCTTTATCTTCCTGATCGCTGGTCTTATCGCGCTGTTTATCACCAATCGAATCACACGGTCTTTCTCACTCATCAGCGATAAGATGAAGGAAGTGAATCTTGCCAAGGTGAACGAGGAGATCGTATGGGGCCGTGATGATGAGATAGGTGAACTTGTAAAGGAGTATAACAAGATGGTGAATAAACTGGAGCAGAGTGCTGCTGCTCTTGCTAAGAACGAGAGGGAAGGGGCGTGGCGTGAGATGGCGAGACAGGTGGCACACGAGATCAAAAACCCGCTCACACCCATGAAGCTAAGCATCCAGTACCTGCAGAAATCAATAAACAGCAACCTGCCTAATGTGAAGGAACTGTCAGGTACTGTTGCAAATACCCTGATCGAACAAATCGATCACCTCTCCAAGATTGCTGCGGACTTCTCACAGTTCGCCAATATCGGTATTACCAATGTAGAGGACTTCGATCTGCATGACGTGTTGCGGTCCCTAAAGGAATTATATCAACCCAACGACCATGTTGATTTCATCTGGCATCCTGTTGACCAACCGATCATGGTAGAAGCCGATAAAACGCAGATGAACCGGCTTTTCACCAACCTTTTTGCCAATGCCATCGAAGCCTGTAGGAACAGTTGCGTGATAGAAGTGACGGAAAAGCTGCTCGAGGGCTATGTGCGGATCAGTATCGCCGACAATGGCGAAGGCATAGCGTCGGAAATGCAGTCCAGGATATTCACTCCTAACTTCACCACCAAGTCATCAGGCACGGGTCTTGGACTCGCGATGGTAAAGGGGATCGTGGAACAGGCGAAAGGTAGGATATGGTTTGAGACGGAACAGGGGAGAGGGACGACGTTTCATGTGGAGATCCCTCTCGCCGTTTAACGTTTCTTAAGTTCGATCTGGAGTTGGTAAAATATGCCGCAGATTGTCATGATGGTTATGATTTGGAAATGATTATCTGCGTTAATCATAATCATCATGACAATCCGCGGTCTATTCAATACTGAAAGATTAATCCTACCTTAATACTTCACCATCAATCAAACTATATGCTACGCAAATTATCAATTCTTCTATTGGTCGTCACCGTTATTGGTTGTGACAGGATCCATAATCGTGAAACCGTTTCTAGTTCGGAAGGCGAGATATTGATGCAACGGAGTCGCGACTGGTCAAAGGCTGCGTCTTCGGGAAATAATGATTCAATCCTGAGTTATTGGACCGATGACGCGGTGGTCATGGCTCCAGGTCAGGTAGCGCATTCCGGAAAAAAAGAGATCAGGCAGATGGTAGAAGGCATGTCCAAGATTCCCGGCTTCCAGATCAGCTGGGAACCAAAATCCGTTGTCGTTTCAAAATCCGGCGACTTAGCCTACATGATAGAGGAAAACCAGGTAACGATGAACGACTCAACCGGCCTCGCGGTCACCGAACGCAACAAGGCCGTTACCATTTGGAGAAAAGATGCGGATGGCGTTTGGAGGTGTGTGGTGGATACGTGGAATTCCAATAGCCAATAGGCAAAAAGCAATAGGCAATAGGCAATTGCCAATAGGAAACGACCCATTGCCTATTGCCTATTGCTTATTGAGCAAGAACTCCTCAAACTGATTAAGACTGAAACTACTTAGGTTGCTCTCCTTCACCAAGCCTCCCTTCTGTGCGGCGAGCACACCGTATTTGATATCGTCGAAGCCGTCAAGGTAGTGGGCATCGGGGTCGATGGAGATGAGGACATTTTTCTCCATGGCGTAACGGATCCATTTCCAATCCATGTCGAGACGGCGTGGATGTGCATTAAGCTCAATGACTACACGATTTGCGCTACATGCATCGATGATCTTTTTGTGGTCTACAAGGTATCCGTTCCGGCTTAGTAGCAGCCGGCCGGTCATGTGTCCCAGAATGGTAGTGTATGGGTTCTCGATTGCCCGTATCAACCTCGACATTGCCTTTTCTTCATTCATCTTTAGGTTGCTGTGTATTGAGGCGATTACCAGGTCGAATGTCGCAAGGATGTTGTTAGCATAGTCCATGCTACCATCGTTGAGAATGTCGCACTCGATACTCTTGAATATTTTGAATGGAGCCAGCTTCTTGTTCAATTCATCCACATACTTGTGCTGTTCCCTTATTCGCTCTTCAGAAAGTCCGTTGGCATAGGCGGCCGCCTTTGAGTGATCGGATATCACGAGGTACTCCAATTTTCTCCGTATACATTCCACTGCCATTTCCTCGATAGTATTGGCCCCGTCGCTCCAATTGCTGTGACTATGAATGATGGCCTTGACATCTTCCACCTGGATGAGGGGCGGTAATTTCTTATTCTTCGCCTCTTCGATAATCTCATCCGACTCTCTTAGAAAGGGCGGAATGAAAGGAATACCTGCGTTCTCGAAAACTATCTCATCATCTTCTGATTCCCGACCTTCGAACGATAGCGATGGAAATGCTTTTTCGAAGCCGGCAATGAATTCCGGGTTACCCGTAGTATAAAATAATTTCTTTGCACGGTTGTCTATACCGGTATAAAGACGAAGCCTTAGTCCGTTCTTCAATTTGTATAGAAGCCCTGTTTCATTTTCTTCCAACAACTCCGGAGGTTGAGCAGTTTGAAACGCGGGCTTTACTTTTTCGTTTTCTTCAAGCACTATAAATTCGAGTTCATCAAGTGTTAGTTCATGCCTCCGATATTTGCCTGTTACGCTCACTTTTGCCGGCAAAAATATTTTTTTCAAATACCCGTCAATTGACGGAAAAACCTCATTTATTTCAGAAAAAAGGAAATTTCCCTGATTTTGGAGATAAAATTCGATCGCCTCCTGGACGTTCTTTTGGGTCTTTTCGCCGAAGCCTTTGAAGAGCGTTAAACGATTTTCATTACATGCATATAATAATTCACCGATCGATTCGATGTCCATTTCTTTCCAAATCGTGTTGATTTTTTTTGGACCGATACCTTTTATGTTGAGCATCTCGATCACGCCGGCGGGCGTGCGATTGATGTAATCGCTAAGTATTTCGAGCGTTCCAGAATCCAGCATTTCCACCACTTTGTGGCCAACACTTTGGCCAATTCCTTTTACCGAAAAAAGCTGATCCCGGGGTGTATTTTTTAACGGCAGCGGAAGCTTCTCTATGTTGAAAGCCGCTATGGCGTAGGTTTTCGTCTTAAAGGAGTTTTCGCCATGGATGTCCATCAGCTTGGCCAGCATGGAGAAATTGTCTGCAATAACACTGTTGTCCATGACGCAATTTAAAGGATTTCGGAAACCCGAAATGTTGGTGGAGTAAGGGCAAGAAAAAAGTCCCGATCAAATCGGGACTTCTATTAACTTTTGAAATTAGCCAGCTTATTTCTTCTTAGCTGCTTTCTTCTTAGCGGCTTTCTTTTTTGGAGCTGCTTTCTTTTTTGGAGCTGCTTTTTTCTTAGCTGCTTTTTTCTTTGTTGCCATTTTTTGTGAATTTAACGGTTAGTAAATAGAATT
>JACMKU010000209.1 GCA_014379965.1 Chitinophagaceae bacterium | reverse complement strand
GAATTACGATAAATTTCCGAATGTGTTCACGACAAACGTTGGACTAGGTCGTGCCTACTCGGCAAATGGTGAATTCAAGAAGGCCCTTCCCTACATGAAGGCGGCATTTGATCAGGCACCAAACGATCTCAATAAGACGAATGTAGAGGCAATGATTAAGAAGCTGGAACAAGGGAAAGACATCAATCTGTAGTTACGTGAGTGGTCTGTGGTCAGTGGTCAGTCGTCATTGCGAGCGAAGCGAAGCAAGTGAATATTGAGTAGTGAATGGCCTCTCGGAATTCGTAAACTATGATCGAATCGCAGAGTGTACTCACAACTCACTATTCACTATTCACCGCGCCGCCCTCCCGGATATCGCTGCAACACCCCCGAACCTGTCGGACTGGTAGGATTCCCCTCCACACGATCCTACTTTGCCAGTATACTTCCGGGGACGACCGGACTCAATTACAATAAATCAACAGCACATGAATTGGAAAGTTCTATTCGCTTGCATCCTGCTTGGATTCCAGGCAGTCTCCCAGACCAACCGGCCAGCCTCGGCCATTGACCAACTGTCATATGGCGTCGTACTCGAAGTGCCGGCGATGAAGGATGTCGTGGTGAAGCGGGACATCCCCTTCATGAATGCCGGGAACGGTAAACTGACGATCGATGTTTATTCGCCACCGGGCCTAAGGCCGGGTGAGAAACGACCCGCTATAGTATTCATGACTGTGTTCGCTCCAAGGGAGGGCGAAGCGAAAATGAAAACCTGGGGAATCTATACTAGTTGGCCGAGACTAATTGCCGCGCATGGCTATATTGGTATTTCCATGGAATCGGATGGATCGCGTGAAGCTATCGAAGGGCTTTTCAGTTTCCTGGCTGAAAAAGGCATTTCCTACCAGGTGAACACTGACCAACTTGGCGTCTATGCCGCATCAGCAAATGTTACTCAGTCATTTCAATACCTGATGAGCGAAAAGGTTTCGAAAGGAATCAAGGCGGCTGTACTCTACTACGGTAATTCCCAGGTAGGACCATTCCGTAAAGACCTACCCGTACTATTTTTCGTTGCAGAAGGCGACGTGCAGGGTAATGGTTATAGCACACTATGGAACGAGGTGCTAAAGAACAAAGCACCCTGGACAATAAAGATGGGCTCCGGGCTCCCTCACGCATTTGATGCGTATACTGATACTGACGCGGGGCGAAAGGCGGTGAAAGAAACGCTTTCGTTCTGGAAAGATAACCTCGATCCAGTGCCTACACCATCGTGGTCGTACTCCCTAGGTCGAGATGTGATGGGCTCCATGCAACTTGATAGACCGAAGGCATTGCGCCTGTTGAAAGAGATTACGGATCTCAATCCACGAGATGTTATTGCCCTTCGGATGTATGGCGGTGCATTGCGGCAATCGAGGCAATTGAGGGAGGCTGAGTCGGTATATCAGAAGATCGTTGAGGTGCAGCCCGACGATGCCGAGGCCCTTTTCGCACTTGCCACAATTTCCTACCTCGGTGATAAGCCGCAACAGGGAGAATCATTAGTCGCCAAAGCTGTCAATTCGAGATCAATGAACAGGATCTTTCTAGCTGACCTGGGATATAACTTACTAGTCGCAAATAAGAATAAAGAAGCCATTGTATATTATGAAAAGGCGCTGGCGATGGGTCCACGAAGTTTTGACTTCTACAATCTTGCATGTGCGTATGCGAGGGTCAATGAGAAGACGAAGGCGCTGGAGGCACTTGAACAATCCGTCAGGAATGGATTTGGGACTAAGCAGATCATAGAGGGGGATGCGGACTTTGATACGCTACGGTCAGAGGAAAGGTATAAGCGTTTGCTGGCGACTATCCAATAGATAATTGATCACTCAAAATATTCAATATGCGAAAGCTTATTTTCATACTGATTCTCGGTTTTGGTGGTACTGTTTTTTCACAGAACACCCATTCAATATACGCTGACATGCCGGTTGGGAAGTACGCGGTGGGTTTCAAAATCATGACAGTGATAGACGACTCTCGAATGTTAATCCCCGAGTATAACTATCTTGGTGAGAAGAACGATGGTGATCGCCGACGTAAGGTGACGATCCATCTGTGGTATCCTGCAACATCCAATACTGGAAAGCGGGTAATCAACTTCGAAGATTACTGTTATAATAGTTTACTCACCTTAACGGACGGTAGCATAGGAGCCACTGAAAGAGCCGCGCAAATAAATCGTAATCGCAATTCAATAGAAGGATGGTTTGGGAAGAATAGCGAGGAAGATTGGAACAGGCTGTTGAAGATACAGATGCTTGCCTGGATCGATGCCGATCCGTTGAAAGAGCAATTTCCCCTGCTAATCGGCAGCCTTCGCCCCTTGTCGACGACCCTCACGAATGAGGTCCTGGCAAGCAATGGATATATCGTCGCTATGGTGAAGAATGATGGCGGCAGTTTCGTCGAATCTGCATTACGCGGCATTCCAGATATGCAGTTCGCCATTAGCCAAATAGGAAAATCACATACACTTAACGCAAAAGACATAGGTGTATTCGGGTTTAGTGGTTCCGGCTTTGTTCCGGTATTATTCGGCATGTACGATACCCGGGTAAAGGCGTTGGCTGACATTGAAAGTGGATTATACATGGAGGGTTTGTTCCAGGGTTTGTCCGCCTCCAATTACTATACTCCGGCGAAACTACGCGCATCCTTCCTCCATATGTTCAGCAGCGATCTTTCCAAGCAGGAAACTCATATTAAAGAATACCTGGAAAAGGCAAAGTTTGCGAAGCGATACAGGCTTTTGCTCAACCAGCCTCAGCTGCATCATTGGGATTTCGCAACGGAGGGCTATGTATCGTGCAAGGTGTTAAATAAAAGAGGCGTTGAGCAATCGCGCATCGCTCAATCATTCGAGATATCTAATATTTACCTTCTCCGTTTTTTCGATGCGGAATTGAAAGGTGACCGGGCTGCGCAGTCATTCCTGGCAACCAAGCCCGCCATCGGATCCCGCCCGTCCTCTTTGTGGAATATTGACATACTTCCTGCCGGTAGGCCAGCGCCGAATAGAGAGGAAATGGAATACATCATCCGCACCAAGGGAATCGATCAGGCGATGAACATTCTACGAAGCACCGTAAAGTATGATTCTTCATCTAATATACTCCAGGGAGGCAACATGAATAACCTGGGATATATTTTATTAAATGAAAAGAAGTACCCCGAGGCAATGGAGATCTTCAAGTTTAACGTTGAGCTACATCCGGAGGAACCCAATTTCTTCGATAGCCTCGCTGAAGGATACGAAGCAGTTGGAGAGAAGGATAAGATGAAAAGCACTTCCACCATCGTACTTCATCTACTTGAAAAGAAGACGACCCTTTCCGAGCTGGAAAAAGGGTTGAAAGCTAATGCGGAATCGAGGCTGAAAAAGTGAATAGTGAATAGTGAATAAGTGAATAGTGAGTAGTGAGTTGTGAGTAGCGTCCGCAATTCGATCATGAATTACAAATTCCAAGCATCCATTCACTACTCACTATTGACTATTCACTACTCACCATTCACATTGACCCCAGTTAAATGAATCACCTATGGTCTTTAAGATAAAGTTTCTTGCAGCGTTAACTTTCCTTGTATCGGCAATGCCGCGCGAAGTGGAAACTGCCTTTGCCGGGCCCGCTGTTCCATCAAAACGGGCACATCATGAATTGATATACGATGAAGCAAACAAAAGAGTGCTCCTCACCGGGGGTAGTACGCCACTTGATGGAGGCAAGTCATTCGAATTTTTCAATGACGTGTGGAGCTTCGATGGCGAAAACTGGGCTCAATCTGGGTTCTCAGGGGATAAGCGCAGCGGGTTTCGCATGGCATACAGTACGAAGAGCAAGAAGTTTTATTCTTTTGGAGGATTCTCGAATAATACATCGCTTGCGGATCTAAGGGTGTTGGAGAGCGGAGAATGGAAGACGATGTCGGACGATGTCAATATGCGTGCAGCGGAACCAGGGTTTGTATATGATTCTCACAGGGACAGGCTTGTCGCATTCGGCGGTTCAGGAGCGAGAGGAGTAGTTAATGACATCACCTGGGAATGGGATGGTGCGGCATGGAAGAAATGGGAGGGAAGCGGACCTACAGGTAGGCAGGCCTTCGCCATGATCTATGATTCGAAACGAAAGAAGGTTGTATTGTTCGGTGGCATGGGACTAACTCCTGATCAAACCGACAGTGATACCTGGGAGTTCGATGGAGCGCAATGGATAAAAGTTACCAGCGAAGGTCCGTCGCCGAGAATTTCACCGGGAGCGTGCTATGACTCCAAGCGAGGGATGATGATCGTTTTCGGCGGAATGACCAAGAATGGATTTGTTGGCGATACGTGGGGATGGGATGGAAAATTGTGGAAGAAGCTTGCTGACTCGGGTCCCGCACCGAGGGTAATGGGCTATATGGCCTATGATAAGCACCGTGACAAGGTTGTGCTTTTCGGTGGTAGACTTGGATGGCCAAACGATGCCAATGATACCTGGGAATGGGATGGCCGGCAATGGAAGGAGATAAAGTAATTGTAATTTGTTAGGCATATTAGTTCAGATTATGAAATCAATGCCACGCAATTTTTTCCTATGCCTTTTATTTTTCGCGTTCTTTTCCGGGACGATAGCAAAACAATGGAAGATACTTTTTGTTGGCAATAGCCTTACTTATGCCAATGATGTTCCGTCGATTATCAACGAACTGGCAAGACAGGAAGGACGTGAAATGACGTCTTCATCGTTTCTATTTCCGGACTATTCACTGGAAGACCATTGGAATGAGGGGAAGGTCAAGGCGGAGTTAGAGAAAGGCGACTATGATTTTGTTGTAGCACAGCAAGGGCCATCAGCATTGCCGGAGTCGAGAGTGCTGTTAATCGACTATTCAAATCGATTCGCCGAAGCGAGTAAGACAAACAAGGCGAAGTTTGCGTTGTACATGGTCTGGCCATCTCGCGCGAGGTCATTTGATATGGACAAAGTGATCACGTCCTATTCCCAGGCTGCAGAAAAGACCGGCTCGATTTTGTGCCCTGCGGGGAAGGCGTGGAAGCTCGCCTGGCAATCTGAGCCTACTCTTCCACTCTATTCTCCGGACAATTTTCATCCCTCTATGATGGGAAGCGTTCTGGCCGCATTTACCATCTACGCAACGCTAGCGAATAAAAAGGATCTCGACTTCATACGATATGAACTAAGTACGTGGAAAGACGAAATTTCGGAAGCACAATTTGGAGTTTTGAAAGCGGCAGCCGTTAGGTCAATAGGCAACGGGCAATAAGCAATAGGCAATGGAGTAATCTTCTAAATCGCGAGGCCTTGCCCATTGCCTATTGCCCATTGCCCATTGCCTATTGGCTCCCGCACCTGCTAATTTTATTCCTACGGTGCATCGCCTTTACTGGCGGTGATGTCTTTTAAAAATAGAAGTATAGCTTGCATGATGACCTCTTTTTTTCATACCATCACTGAGGAAAACAAACTTACCCTTAACAAGCCCTCCGATTCGGATGTGGTCTATTATTCTGAATTGAATGAATGGTTTACAGCGAATGCCTTCCGCAACTTCAGCCTTAAGTATGTAGTTGACCGTTGCATCTATTACAAGGTTGGGAATAGAGAACACGTCGTGAACCAGGGCAACTTCCTGTTGGCCTGTCGCCAGCCCGACGTGAAAGCCTATTTCGATTCAACCGCCAAGGTCAGGAGTGTTTGCATTGACATATGCCCGGCAACCGTTGCCGAGGCTTTTACGGTGCTGACTGCCCAGGATGACCACGATTTTGATAATTATCTGGATAGTTATTTCAAGGTTCCTCAATTCCTGGAAACGGTATGTCCCGTCAATGCCGCGCTCTTCGGTGATAAGCTGAAGGATCTTGTGCATGTAATCTCCACCGGCGAGGCCAATCGACATTTTGACAAGGAATGGTTCCTCGACCTGGTAGAGAAGATCATCTTTCATGAATATGGAAATTACCTCGCCCTTAATGGAATTCGCTCAGTGAGATTAGAGACACGAAAAGAAATACTTCGTCGTCTTCGTGTAGCAAGGCAATATATGGACGACGAACTGCAACAGATAGACGAGATCGGCGAAATTGCACAGGTATGCAATATGTCCGAGTTTCACTTCTATCGCTCCTTTAAGCAAGCCTTTGGGATTTCCCCGTACCAGTATCTGCTAAAGAAACGACTGGATCTGGCGATGACGCTGATCCACTCGGGGACTATGAGTTTCACTTCCATAGCTACTCATTGTAATTTTCCCGATGTGTTTACATTTAGCAAAGCTTTCAAACGAAAATTTCATATGGCTCCTTCCCACTACGCAAGAAGAAACGATCACGAATAGTTTCCGCTCTTCTCATCTCCGGCGAGCCTGGCAACAGAGCAGGTTATGACATGCTTTTTACCGAACGACGGAGTAATTTTATAATGTAAAAATAAAACAGTGATCAAAGTATTAATTATAGAGGATGAAAGATTAATAGCCGAGGAGCTTTCACGTACTCTCCAAAAGATTTCCAATGAGATCGAGATTATCAAGATAATCCCGTCTGTAACAGAAGGTGTTCAGTTTCTATCGACAACTTCAAAGCCAGACCTCATATTTTCCGACGTTCAATTGGCTGACGGCACCTCCTTCGATATTTTTAATAGCATTGCCATCAAAGTGCCGGTAATTTTCATCACGGGGTATGATAATTTCATTGTAAATGCGTTTGAGCATAACGGAATCGACTATCTTCTAAAGCCGGTTGATGAAAAAGATCTTGTGAAGGCGCTAGCCAAGTACAGGTCGTTGGAGAATCATTTCAATCCCTATCAGCCATTTGTCAATTCTTTTCTTAACAAACCGCGTACAAGAATAATCGTCAGGCGTGGAATCGAGAATATTGTTCTTAAAGTGGAAGATATTGTTGTGGCATATACTGAGAGCAAAATTGTGTATGTCGTAGACCAGGAAGGACGGAAGTATTTATCGGATAGGAATCTATCGGACCTCTTCCAGCAATTAGACAACAGGGTGTTCTTCCGGGCAAACAGGCAATACATAGTCAACATCGCGTTTGTGAAGAGCTACAAGACCTTTGAAAAAGTAAAACTCCAGGTAGATCTCACCATGTCCCTTTCAAACCATCATATCGTAGTCAGCCAGGAAATGGCTCCTGATTTTCGCAAATGGATGAGCGGGGATTAATCACACAATTAAACATATGCGGATCGTCATCTCTTTCCTGCTCTTCCTTTTAGTCGGGAGGGCAATAGCACAGCAGTCGCCAATCTTTCAACGGGTATCTTCATCGACTGATAATGCCGTCCATGACACGAAGGAGTGGTCATTGTTTACGGGCGGACCTGTCCGGGCAACACCGTTGGTAAAAGCAGGGTTCATCTATATCGGTAATGCCCGTGGCGATTTTTATGCGATCGAGAAGAAGTCAGGTTCCGTTAAATGGAAATATTCAACGGGTGAGGCCATCCATTCTTCTGCGATAGGGAGTGGCGGAAAAATCTACTTCACAGACAATAGACAAACAGTTTACGCGCTCGAGGAAACTTCCGGTAAGCTTGCATGGAAGTATACAATGGATAAGAAACTAATCTATCCCTGGCGATATGATTATTATCATTCGTCACCCGTACTGGCAGATGGAAAGTTATTGGTGGGAGGGGAGGATGGCTTCTTCCATGCGATCTCTCCTGCAACCGGTAAACTGCTTTGGAAATTTAAATCCAAAGGAATTATCCGCAGCACCGCTGCCGTGTCCGGCAGTACAATATGGTTCGGTGACACGGAGGCGACCTTGTATGCATTGGATCTCAAAAACGGTAAAGAGAAATGGCAATACAAGATCAATGGGGATACGATGAATAATGCCGACTATGGTTTCGATCGAAGGGCCATCACCTCCAGCCCAGTGGTGAAAGGGAACAAGGTAATATTTGGTGCAAGAGATGGCTATTTGTATTGCGTGGATGCGACTACTGGTAATAATATCTGGAAAGTGGACCATCGCGTATCATGGATCATTTCTACTGTGGCAATCAAGGATACCATTGTGGTGACAGGCACGTCAGATGGCCGCTTCGTGCAGGCGATAGGTCTGGAGAGTGGCCAGGAGATATGGAGATACCGAACCCCGCTAGCCGTGTGGGCATCGCCGCTGATTGCGGGTGATAGAGTCTATGCAGGGGGATTCGACGGGCACCTATTTTGCCTGGACTTAAAAACGGGTCGAAGAATCTCACAGTACCGCACGAATGGTAAAATCCTTTCATCGCCGATCATGGACGATAAATTGCTTTATGTGGGATCCGACGATGGAAATGTTTATGCCTTTAGTGGTCATCCTGATAGTCGGATCAAGACAGATTTGGATAAATATGTTTTCTATGAACCTGGAGTCAACATCTACTTCCGCGGCGGTACCGATATGGTAATTCGTAATTATCTACGCGGAATCGGATACAAGGTAATTGGGTTGGATTCAATTGCGCATTATCTCTCGAGGGAAACAGCAAACTCGCCTGTGATTATATTCGCCTCCGCCTATCTACCAGACACAATCATAAAGAATGGCGCCACCAGTATAATCCGAAGGTTTCTCGATCGTGGGGGGAGGGTAGTACTCGCTGGCATCAATTCCTCAATGTATAAGATAGACCCGGTGGCGCGTCAGCCAGTCGCGTTTAATCTGCGAACGATCGATACCATTTTCGGCATTGATTATGGGCACGGGGACACTCGAACCTTTATGGGCGATTTTCCTTCGTTCCCAACAGAAGCGGGCAAGAGATTAGGGTTAGCCGATTTTTGGACGAACTCTGTATTCATTGATGCAAAAAATGTCGACCTGGTACTCGGAAGAAATGAAAATGGTGATGTTTCCGCTTTCGTCAAGAATTATGGAAACGGAGGAAAGTTGGTTCAACTCTGGTTAGATCCTGAAAGGCCTGATAGGTTGGATGCGGTTGCGAAGGCGGCGGAGTGGGTGTTTTAGGCGTTTAACGTTTAAGGTTTAACGTTTAACGTTCTTCCATGGGACATTTATCTCCAATTAATGCAGTCTGATATGCGAAGAAATGTTTGAGCTAAAGAACGTTAAACGTTAAACCTTAAACGTTAAACGCACCTCAAAAATAGCAAGGGTAGAACCGAAACTTTCCCTTACTATCCATCATCAAGGCGGGCGCGGGAAACTTAAAAACATCAAGGATCGTAAATATGGTTCTCAGCCAGGCTTTATCCGTTGGTATACGAGCAAAACTCACGTCAGGAGCTAGATAGAATTGTCGCTTGCGCTGTATATCGCTTCGGTTTATTTCATTGCCAAGTTGGTCTAGCCATTTGTTTTCGAATCCGCCGAACATGCCATCCGCACCGTAACCTATCGATACATTCAGCCAGCGGGGCATTCTGCTCTCCGGGAAGAATGATCTTAGGTTTGCGCTAAGCCAGTAGGTTTGCGCATTATAGTCTTTGAGCATTCGCTCCTGCCATGGATTGCCAAATAGATTATCTGCACGTTGGTCGAGTTGCGGATCACTGTATTTCCGTGGATGAAAGGAGAATTTAAATTGTATGCGTTGTTCGCCCCAAGCGTATTCCTGGGCAAGCAAGAGTCCTGCACCTCCCAGGTTCGCCGCCATGTCGCTCCAACTCCATCCCCATTTTGCAGAATGTGCATCCATGAGCTCAATTCCGGTTAGGAAGGCAGTGCTGCCTATTGCACCGAATAGCGCGGCTTTCTTGCGGGGGATGCCTGCCCACCTCCACATCGCAGCGGATGCCATGCTTGCATTGTAAGCGCCCCATGCATGGCCGAGCTTGTCTACCTGTAACCATTCCCTGCTATCGTTGAATGCCTGAAACTTTGTACGTGCATACCCGGTATACCACGTGTTGTTAAGTATGATGAGGGTGCTGCCATAAGCAACGGTCTGTATACCCCCGATAATCCACTTCCTTCGCTTTTGTTGGTTGACAACTAGTGTATCTGAATACTTACCGTGTGCCGGGTTAGCGGACGGATACTCCGTCAATGGAATTTGTGAGATGGAATCCGAATGAGTTTCGACCTCCTGTGCGTGCGCGGGTTGCTGAGCAATAGATATAGCCAGGATCAGAAAAAACGTTATTCGGTGTCGTTTGAATGCCGAAGAAAATGACCCACGGGCATTGCCTGTCATTACTAACGGAGATGAAGATAGGGCTGCCCAAAAACTCATTATACAAAAATACGGTTAGTTAATCTTTTCAGTTTTTAAAACTAAAATTCAATAACTTTCCAGCAGCTATAATTACGCTAAATTTTTCGCAACATGGACACCGCAATTCAGCAAAAAGTTAATACCTGGCTCGAAGGAAGTTTCGATCAACCGATTAAGGACGAGATCAATAAACTTTTAAAAGAGAATCCTACTGAACTCGCAGACGCATTCTACCGCAACCTTGAATTCGGCACTGGTGGACTGAGAGGAATCATGGGAGTGGGGACTAATCGCATGAATAAGTATACGGTAGGGATGGCGACGCAGGGATATGGAAATTATCTCAAGCAATCTTTTCCGGGGGAGCAGGTGAAGGTGGCTATTGCACATGACAGTCGCAATAACAGCCGTTTTTTCGCGGAGACTGCCGCCAATGTCTTCGCAGCAAACGGAATTAAAGTGTACCTATTCGAATCGCTTCGGCCTACTCCGGAACTTTCCTTTGCAATACGCAATCTGGGTTGCAAGGGAGGAGTAGTGTGTACGGCATCTCATAACCCTAAAGAGTACAACGGATATAAAGCGTATTGGGATGACGGTGCGCAAATGGTCCCTCCACATGATAAGAATGTGATCAAAGAAGTCGAGAAGATTGCAAGTGTAGACGAGGTCAAGTGGAGTGGAGGAGAAAGCAATATTACCATTATTGGCAAGGACATGGACGAGGAGTATATCAAGATGGTCAAAAGTCTAAGCGTATTCCCCGAAGTGATCGAACGTCATAAGGATCTGGAGATCGTTTACACACCTATTCACGGTACAGGAATCGTCCTGGTTCCCGAGGTGCTCAAGCAGTATGGATTTTCGCGTGTCAGCATCGTTGAGGAGCAGTCAAAGCCTGATGGCAATTTTCCTACCGTTATATATCCAAACCCTGAAGAGAAAGAGACGATGAGCATCGGCCTTAAGAAGGCCAAGGAGCTGGATGCGGCTATCCTTCTCGGTACCGACCCCGATGCGGATCGAGTGGGGATCGGCGTTAAAGACAATCACGGCGAGTGGGTCCTGATGAATGGCAACCAGACCGCGGTTCTCGCTTTCAATTACATGATCGAGGCAAGGAAGACTAAAGGCATTGCCAAACCAAACGATATGGTGATTACTACTATAGTCACCACCGGTATGATCAATCGCATTGCAGAGAAGAATGGTGTGAAGTGCTATAATGTATTGACAGGCTTCAAATGGATTGCAGAGATGATCCGCGAGAAAGAGGGAAAGGAGAATTATGTCATTGGTGGGGAAGAAAGTTTCGGATTGATGATCGGCGACAAGATCAGGGACAAAGATGCGGTTAGCGCCGTCGCAATCCTTTGCGAGATGGCTGCGTACGAAAAGGACAAGGGCCGTACACTTTTCGCTAAGTTACTCGACCTCTATGTTGAATATGGTTTCTATAAGGAAGACCTGATCTCAATTACGAAAAAAGGCATGGATGGACAACAACAGATCGCGGCTATGATGGAGTCATACAGGGCACAGCCACCTAAGTCGATCAATGGCTCAACAGTTGTACAGCTCCTGGATTATCAATTGCAAAAAGGTCACAACCTTGCAGACGGTAAAGAGTGGACGATTCAGCTTCCCAAGTCGAATGTGCTTCAATTCATTCTCGAAGATGAAAGCGTCATCTCCGCCAGGCCATCGGGAACCGAACCTAAGATCAAATTCTATTTTAGCGTAAATACCAAACTGGCAAGCCCGTCCGAGTTCGACAAAGTCAATAAAGAACTTGATGAGAAGATAAGGGCGATTATTAGCGACATGAAACTGTAATCTGAGTGAAGTCGAAGTCAGAAAGTCAGAAAGTCCGAAAGACTATTCACTTAGTTTGAAGGTCTTTCGGTCTTTCGGTCTTCCCGGTCTTGGCCCAGCATTCACTCCACCCTTTCCGAAATCTTCCCCGTCCTCTTATTCTTCAATATCCATTTCTTCGCGCCGTAGTGTGTTACCTCTTCTTTCACTAGGTAGTGATCTGCATCATAGTCGGTCAGGTGGCTGTCTTTGCCGACACCCGTTTTTCCTCTCCAAATATCCAGCTTCACTGGCTCCCATTGCTTAGTCTTAGCCGATTTGTAGGCGGCATCGAGAATGCAATTGACTACGTAGCCATCATAAAACGTTTCCTTCGGTTGTATTCCCTGTTCCATTGCATTGAACATGTCCATGAACATATGATTGTAGCCAAGTTCATTCAATTCATCGCCCACAGGAAATAGCCACCCACTATTGCTCTCGGCCTTCTCCGCTACATAATCTCCACTCTTTCCCGTGGTGAACATCTCGAACCCGGTTCTTAAAAAACTATTGATCCATATCGTTCCCTCCGTCCCCATGACCTCATCTCGCAAGTCCATTCCACCGCGAAACGTCCAGCTTACTTCGAACTGACCGATGGCCCCGTTCTCATACTTCACGAGCCCGATGCCATGATCTTCAGCATCGATCGGCTTTACTTGTGTGTCTGCCCAGCACATCACCTCTACTGGCCGTATGTCTTTGCCTATATAATTCCGTGCAATCTCCACGCAATGACAACCAAGATCGAGTATGCAGCCACCGCCGGCGAGTTCTATGTTCCAAAACCAGTCACTATGTGGTCCGGGATGCGTCTCCCTCGACTTCGCCCAAAGTATTCGTCCCAGTGCCCCCTTTCTAACTGTTTCCATTGCTTTGAGAAACTTGGGCGTGTACACAAGGTCTTCGAGATAACCATGGAATATCCCTGCGCTCTCCACGGCCTCAAGCATTCGCTTGGCCTCCTCACCGGTTCTTCCCAGCGGCTTTGTACTTATTACCGCTTTCTTATGACGACAACACAGCTGTACCGCCTCCTCATGCAAATGATTGGGAAGGGCAATACAAACGACATCCACATCCGCGTTTGAAATAGCTGCTTCCATGTTGTCTGTGGCATGTTCAACCTGGTAGTCTGCTGCAAATTTTTTCGCACTGTCAGCCTTGCGCGAATAGACGCTGACAATCTTGTCTTTGTTTCTATATCCCTGCAGGGAATCTGCATAGAAGCGACCGATAAAACCGGAGCCAAGCATAGCAATCTTCTTCATGGTATTAGTGTTGAATGGATATTGTTTGTGTATATACTGAAAATACAAAGAAATAATGCCTCACTTGTATTTTCAAAGCAATTATCTTGCGGCAACTTATGAGACCCGTTGAAGATACATATCGCCACAAGGGCCTTAGACGAAAATTGGTGGACACGGTACGTGGCAAAGGCATCACGGATGAAAGAGTACTGGAAGCCATCGCCAATATCCCTCGCCATTTCTTCCTCGACTCGGCTTTCGACGAGGTGGCGTATGAGGATCGCGCATTCCCGATTGGCGAAGGACAGACCATCTCACAGCCGTATACAGTCGCTTACCAGACGCAATTACTTGGAGTAAAGAATTTCGATAAGGTTTTAGAAATTGGTACCGGCAGCGCCTACCAGGCAACCGTCCTGGCAGCAGTAGGAGCACAGGTATTCACCATCGAGCGGCAGAAGAAACTTTTCGAAAACACACGCGCGTTTGCTTATCTGAAAAAATTTCCTTCCATAAAATTCTTCTATGGCGATGGCTTCGAAGGTCTGCCAACCTATGGTCCATTCGACAAAGTGATCATCACTGCCGCGGCGCCACATGTGCCCGAGAAACTCATCCAGCAACTAAAACCCGGTGGTATGATGGTCATACCCGTCGGCATTGGCGATGTACAACAAATGCGACGCATCACCAAGCTCCCTGAAGGGGTGGTGAAGGAGGAGGTGTTTGATAACTTTTCGTTTGTTCCGATGATCGAAGGCAAGAGAAGTTAGTACGGACCTACCTAAAAAGTTTAACGGTTTAAAAGTTTAATGGTTTAAGGGTTTAGGAACACTCTTTAAAAAGGAAAACACCTTGAACCTTACGAAAAAGCTTATTGAAAATTAGCACGTCGCCTTTAGTTTACGCCCCATTAGCGATAACTGAAGAATTGAGTATATGCCTACTATAGCAAGGTTCGAAGATATCGCAGCATGGAAGTTGGCGAGACAACTCTGTGCAAGGCTGGGAAAGATGATCGATGAGGGGTTATTTAAAAATAACTACCGTTTAATTTCCCAGATTGAAGGTTCCTCCGGATCCATTATGGATAATATAGCTGAAGGTTTCGAAAGAGGTATGCGCTTAGAATTTATAACATTTCTTGGCTACGCAAAAGCTTCATGTGGCGAATTTCGTTCACAGCTATACCGTGCATTAGATCGACAGTATCTGCAACAAGCCCAATTTGATGAGCTCTTCTCTTTAAGCTTCAAAATTAGCGTAATGATATATCGGTTTATCTTATACCTTCAAAAAACCCCAATAAAGGGCCTAAGGAAAAAGTGAACATTGCACTTTGAAACTCTTAAACCGTTAAACTCTTAAACCCTTAAACCCTTAAACTCTTAAATCCTTAAACCCTTAAACGTTAAACGTCTAAAGGTGAATCGCCTCCCCATACGCCACCTCTATCGCATCCTTCACGCTCTCACTAATCGTCGGGTGTGGATGTATGCTGTTTAGTACTTCGTGGTATGTAGTTTCTAATTTCCTGCCGACAACGGTTTCGACAATGATCTCGGTTACATTATATCCGATCATGTGTGTGCCCAGCCATTCGCCGTATTTTGCGTCGAAGATGACTTTTACGAAACCTTCGAGATGACCTGCAGCCGAGGCCTTGCCACTCGCACTCAGCGGAAACTTGCCCACCTTCACCTCGTAACCCGCATCCTTCGCCTGCTTTTCCGTATACCCGACAGACGCAACCTCCGGAACACAGTAGGTACAGCCGGGTACATTATTATAATCCAAGGCCTCGGGTTTGTGATTGAATTTCTTCTCGCCAAAAGCGATACCCTCCGTGCAAATGATCGCTTCTTTGGACGCCACATGAGCCAGCGCCTGCCCGGGAGCACAGTCTCCGATGGCATAGATGCCAGGAATATTGGTCTGATAAAACTTGTCAACCAACACGCGACCTTTGTCTGTCTTGATTCCCATCTCTTCGAGACCAATGCCCTCAATGTTTGCCGAAACTCCAACCGCACTCAACACAAGGTCTGCCTCTAATGTCTTCTCTCCATCGGCTGTCTTCACCTTTGCCTTCACACCATTGCCGGAAGTATCTACTGAAGTCACTTCACTATTGGTCATGATATCGATGCCCTGTTTCTTTAGATTTTTTTCCAATTCTTTTGAAATGTCTTCATCCTCAACCGGAACTATTCTTGGAAGAAATTCAACGATCGTGACCTTTGTTCCCATGCTGTTGTAGAAATAGCCGAACTCGACACCTATCGCACCGCTGCCTACAACAATAATAGATTTGGGCTGGGAGGGAAGATTCATTGCCTCGCGATAACCGATAATCTTCTTTCCGTCCTGCTTCAGTGCGGGAAGCTCACGGCTCCTGCCTCCTGTCGCGATGATGATATGTTTTCCTTCGACTGTTTGTTTCTTTCCATCGGCACCTGTGACCTCCACCTTGCCCTTTCCACTGATCTTGCCGAAGCCCATTACCACGTCGATCTTATTCTTTCGCATGAGGAACTGGACACCTTTGCTCATCTTATCGGCTACCCCGCGGCTTCTCTTTATCACGGCGCCGAAATCAGGAGTGCCGCTGGCATTAATACCATAATCCTTGGCATGTTTGATGTATTCATTGACCTGTGCACTTTTCAGCAACGCCTTTGTAGGGATACATCCCCAGTTTAGACAAATGCCTCCTAGGCTTTCTTTTTCGATGATTGCTGTCTTTAATCCGAGTTGAGAGGCCCTGATAGCCGCCACATATCCTCCAGGTCCGCTACCGATTACAACTACGTCGTATGCCATAATATCATTGATTGGTTGATGAATGATTGAAATGAGTGGCGAAGTTATCTGAAAAGAGGGAATTGGGCAAAAACAGGAGAGAGACGGGAAGTCCGGAAGACCGAAAGTCCGAAAGACCTGTCCTAACCTTTGAAGAAGAAGAATATTTAAAGTGTAGTACTGGTCTTTCGGACTTTCGGTCTTCCCGTCTCTATCGAGTTTACCTTTCGTCACAACCCCCAGAATCGTCAGCTGTTTTTGTGTAAACTTGCTCCTTAAATATTCATCATGATTTATCGTTTCCTGTTATGCTTCCTCTTACTGGCCTCTAATTGCGCCGTTATTGCCCAGGACCTATTCATGCCGAGGGATGTACAAAAAGCCTTTAAGAAGGGCACACGTTCACCCGATGGTAAACCTGGCAAGAATTACTGGCAAAATCATGCTCGGTACGCGATGACGATAACCGTGCAGCCTCCTTCAAGAACAATTAGAGGTAGCGAGACGATCACTTATTATAACAACAGTCCAGATACCTTGAGAAACGCCAACATCAAGCTCTTCCTCAATATCCATAAACCAGGAGCGCCACGTAATATCGGGTCCGCACCGGATTACCTTACTTCAGGTGTACACATAGACGCCTATGCCGTCAATGGGCAGAAGGTTCCATGGCCGTCGGGTCGTACCCAGTTTACAAACCAGTATGTACGTTTGCCGAAACCTCTCCTTCCCCACGACTCCATCCAGTTTTCCTTTGATTGGCATTACGAGATTTCGCTGGAGAGTGGGAGAGAAGGAATGATCGATTCTACGACATATTTCCTTGCATACTTCTATCCCAGGGTAGCTGTTTATGACGACTATAATGGTTGGGACCGTATCAACTTCGTTGATTCGCATGAATTCTATAGCGACTTCAACGACTATACTGTCAACTTTAACGTGCCCGCCAACTACCTCGTCTGGGGAACGGGTACGCTGACAAATCCTGCGGAAGTCTTACAACCTACTTATCTCAGCAGGTATCAGTCATCTCTGACTAGCGATGAGGTGATACGAGTCGTAACACCGGCAGATCTGTCAACCAAAAACATCACTAAGCAAAATGCCATGAACACGTGGCAATTCAAGACGAAGAATATTCCCGATGTCACCTTTGGCGTGAGTGATCATTATGTTTGGGATGCAGGAAGTGTGATCGTTGACAGTCTTACTCGCCGCAGGGCAAGCGCGCAGGCAGCATACAATGATACTGCCAAGGACTATCACCAGATGGTGGAATTTACCAAGCATTCTCTTGCATGGTTTTCTAAAAGGTGGCCCGGCGTAGCCTATCCGTATGAGAAGTTTACAGTGTTCCAGGGATATGCCGACATGGAATATCCCATGATGGCCAATAATAGCACGTTCGCTGATCCGGTATTTTCCCGGTTTGTAGCGGAGCACGAGATTGCCCATACTTATATGCCTTTTTACATGGGCATTAATGAAACAAGGTATGGATTCATGGATGAGGGATGGGCTACTACTTTTGAGTTGCTCATAGGATACGATGACCTTGGCAAGGATAGGGCCGAGGCGTTTTATAGACAGTTCAGGGTTCAGGGTTGGACAAATAGCACTGCTCCCGAATTGTTGATACCCGTGATCACACCTGCGGATGCGATGAGTGGGGGTGCCGGGACCAATATGTATGGTAAAGCATCACTCGGCTACCTTGCAATGAAAGATTTACTCGGCGACCAACTATTTAAGAAGTGCCTGCATGAATTCATGAACAGATGGAATGGTAAGCACCCCCTGCCTTGGGATATGTTCAATACATTCAATAACGTCGCGGGTAAAAATCTGAATTGGTTATGGAATAATTGGTTCTTCAGTTCCAACCATACTGATCTCGCAATTGAATCTGTTCAAAAATCGGGAGCGGGATATTCTGTTAGTGTTAAAAACATCGGTGGCTTCTTCGCACCAGTCGACCTGGTCATCAAATACACGGACGGTTCCACCGAGACGAAGCACATTGGTCCTGCTGCCTGGGAAAAGAATGCAAAGCAGGCGATGGTGACAATCACAACCAGGAAGAAACTCGAATCGGTACAGCTGAAGGGAGGTGTGTTTATGGATGCGGATGAGATGAATAATACCATTAAGACGGGCGAAAAGAAAGGTTTCTAATTTGTTTGTTTCACGCAAAGCCGCAAAGTTTCGCAAGGACGCAAAGGCAAGCATATAGAAAAATTTTCAATCAGGAAAGGGTGAGAAAGCAATTGCAACTGTCATCTTCAGGAATAACTTTGCGGCTTTGCGAAACTTTGCGGCTTTGCGTGAAACCCTTCCGCGCCTTCGCGTGAACCCCCGTAACTTGCATCCTTTAATCATCTCACATGCGTATAATCTTTTTACTTGCTCTTACCGCAATCTCGCTATTTACGTCGGCCCAACTACTTCCTGTCGCCAGGAACATCCAGCCTCTATATGAAAAAGGGACACGGTCGTTGACGGGTGCCCCGGGCAAGAACTATTGGCAGAACACCGCCAACTACGATATCGACGTACAATTCGATCCCGCCACGCGACTTATCCAGGGTAAGGTAAAGATTGTATACACCAATAACAGCCCCGATACGCTTAGGAGAATATGGTTTAAACTTTATCCAAATATTTTTCAAAAGGGTGGAATTCGCCAACTAAGGGTCGAAGCGGCCGATTTGACCGATGGCGTTATTATTGATTCACTCGACATCAATGATCTTGCTAAGCCAATTCAATGGCTCGAAATAAATGGGACTAATGCAAGCGGTCGCCAGGTAGTGCTGCCTGGACAAAAAATTACATTCAATATTAACTATCACTACACCCTCAACAAACGATCTCATATCAGGACGGGTGAGATAGAGCCTGGTGCTGCATTCATTGCGTACTTCTTTCCTCGTATTGCCGTTTATGACGATATCGATGGGTGGAATACTATTCCCTATACCGGTACACAAGAATTCTACAATGACTTCTGCCATTTCTCCGTGGGAATAACGGTGCCTTCGAATTACGTAGTATGGGCAACGGGAGATCTAAAAAATGGTAATGATGTGTTGACACCCGTGTTCTATGAGAGAATGGAGAAGGCCGCCAAAAGCGATGAGTTCACCTACATCATAGACAGCAACGATCTAAAACGAGGAAACATCACCAAGACAGATAATTCCCATCTCACGTGGCATTTCGATGCTGATGATGTTACGGACTTCGCATTTGCAACCAGCGACCATTATTTGTGGCAGTCCTCCAGCATCGAAGTGGACAGGGTCACTAAAAGACGTACGAGAGTAGATGCGGTGTTTAATGCAAAGCATAAGGATTACTTCCACGTGGCGAGTGATGCAAGAAAGACTGTAGAGGTGATGAGCTTTATTTTTCCGAAATGGGCATTCCCTTATCCGCACATTACCATTTTCGACGGGCTCGACCAGATGGAATACCCGATGATGGTGAACGATAATCCGGTCGAGGATCGCCACGAGAGTATTAGTTTGACAGATCACGAGATATTCCATATGATGTTCCCATTTTATGTGGGTACCAATGAGACCAAGTATGCCTGGATGGATGAGGGCTGGGCAACAATTGGAGAATGGATTGTAGGTCCTTATATCGATAGTACTCTTGTGGATGAGTATGGTGTGGCCCCAACAGCATCTAATGCGTGAAAAGAAACCGACATCCCGATCATTATTCCCAGTACAGAATGGAACCGGGCCTACTTCACCAATGCATATCCCAAATCGGCAATGGCTATTCTATATTTGAAAGATTATTTAGGAGATTCTTTGTTTACGAAGGCTCTACATTACTACATCCGTCAATGGAAAGGGAAACATCCAATGCCGCACGACTTCTTTTATTGCATGAACACAGGCTCGGGAAAGAATCTGAACTGGTTTTGGAAGAAATGGTTTTTCGATGGAGGAATTCCCGACCTGGCCATCACTTCGGCGAAGAAATCGGGAAACAAGTTCGATGTAGTAGTGACCGCCCGCGGATCGAGGCCTGTTCCGGTTGATCTTACTATCCATTTTAAAGACGGCACAACCCAGAAAGTTCATCGCAACATTGGAGTATGGGAAAAAGGAAAAACATTTATCACCATCGCTGCGCCGGTTTCCAAACCTGTCGCCAGGTTTGTGCTTGGTGATACACATACCCCTGACACCAATCCAAAGGATAATGTCTACATCGTGAAATGAGGAGATAGAGAGCCCTTAAAACAAAAACGGCGAAACATCGTTCGCCGTGGAAATATTGTTATAGAGTATATTATTTCTGCACCCTTAGCTTGCGTTCAAATAACCTCTCAGTAGATCAAAGGTCTTGGCCGTTCTCAACTTCGAGAGTGCCTTGTCTTTAATCTGGCGAACTCTTTCCGGAGTAAGCGAGAATTTTTCGCCAATGTCTTCAAGGCTCAATGGCCTGTCAATTCCAATTCCAAAGAAATAGCAAATCGTCTCTTTTTGTCTTTCAGTCAGCATCTGTAAGGAGCGACCAATTTCAGTCTTCAACGATTCGGTGTATCTAAGTCCGCCATCTGTGCTTTCTACATTAGTGTTTTCTAGTGTGTCGAGAAGTGTACCATCTTCGTCCTCAGAGAAAGGTACATCGAGGCTCACGTGCCTATCATCCATGGCCATGCTGGCAGTAACCTCTGCCGGGTCCAGGTCGAGCGCTTCTGCAACCTCTTCGGCTGACGGTGCCCTACCAAGTTCCTGCTCGAGCAAAGAGTGGGTTTTCTGTATACGATTCTTTAATACCACCTTATTAAGGGGGAGACGAATCATGCGCGCGTTAACCGCGATAGCCTGGAGAATGCTTTGGCGAATCCACCAAACTGCAAAAGAGATGAATTTGAATCCACGAGTGTCGTCAAAGCGTTCAGCCGCCTTGATGAGTCCCATGTTGCCCTCGTTAATGAGGTCCGGGAGAGAAAGGCCTTTGCCCTGGTATTGCTTTGATACGGAGACCACGAACCTGAGGTTAGCCTTAACCAGTCGATCGAGCGCATTCTGATCGCCGTTTCGGATTAATCCGGCAAGCCGGACTTCCTCCTCTGCGGAGATCATTTCTACTTTTCCAATTTCCTGGAGGTACTTTTCCAGGCTCGGGGCCTCACGATTTGTAATAGAATTCGTGATTTTTAACTGGCGCATGCTCATAGTTTGTCGGGGTTTACATGGATGGATAAGATGCTGCGAAGAAACGAAGGGTCCGACGGGTAAAAAATAGATTCCTTACGCATTCGGGTGTAATTGAGTTAAATTGGGGTATGTAGTGTTTCTACTACACTGTTTTTTACGAATCGGCTCAAACTCAAGCCCATTACGGGTTCTGTTAAAATTGCAAATTACTCGACCATGACAGTTCGGGCCGGTCGAGAGTCAGAGCGAGAGTTATAGTCAGAGCGAGAAACAGAGCGAGTGCGACTTGCACTCGTAATTGGTCTGTTTCTCGATCTATCCTCCCCCTCATTCTGTTTCTCGCCCTGATTCCTACGCAGTATCGCTGCTCTTAATTCCTTACATTTGAAACCCTAGATGGACAAGATCATATTCACAGAAGAGTTTTGCCAACCGGAAAACCTGCATCCATTCACATTGACGCGGCGGATACAGGATATTAGGGTGGGCATACTCACTATCCGGCAGAAATGGGAAATGATGCTTGGCCTGCCATCGTTCGACAAAAAGGAAGACGATTATAAGGATTCCGAACGGGCAGTGACACTCACTGATGCCGTTTCCGATGGTGTATGTTATATGGTGCATGGGAATGTACTTCCCACTCAAAGACTGGTAAAGGCAGTGCGAAAGCTGCGGAATGGTGAATTCCTTTCTGTCAATGGCAGCGCCGGTATCGTCTTCAGATTCTCGAAAAACGAAATAAGAGAAAAACACCAGGTGCAGGTCAAGAAGGCGATCACTATTCGAGAGGAGATTGTTACACTGGAATTTCCCTGGAATATTTTTCAATTAAACGATTGGGCCATCCGACAAGATGTTGAGTTATTAACGCGAAAAAGAAAATCACAAGTCATTCCGAAATCCAATACCGTCATCAAATCTTCGGAAGTATTCCTAGAAAAGGGTGCGAAGGTCGAACACTGCATACTTAATGCTTCTACCGGTCCAATTTATATCGGAAAGAATGCTGAATTGATGGAAGGAAGCATGATCCGGGGCCCTTTTGCCATTTGCGAAGGCTCGCTTCTAAAAATGGGAGCCAGGGTGTATGGCGCCACTACTATAGGTCCATATTGCACGGCGGGTGGAGAAATCAAAAATTCCATGATGCTGGGTTACTCAAACAAATCCCATGATGGCTACCTGGGGGATTCTGTCATCGGAGAATGGTGCAACCTTGGAGCGGGAACCACTAATTCTAATTTAAAGAACAATGCCAGCGTTGTGAGGGTGTGGACACCGAAAGGAAAGATGGATGTGGGCAACAAGTGTGGTGTGATGATGGGTGACCATTCACGTACTGGAGTGAATACTACAATCAATACGGGTAGCGTGATCGGTGTATGTTGTAATGTGTTTGGGGGTGGTATGACGCCTAAATATATCCCCAACTTTTCATGGGGCGTAGACGGGAAGAATGCCTACGGGTTCGAAAAATCCCTGGCCGACATCGATGCCTGGAAGCAATTGAAGAATCAGGAGCTTACAGAAAACGAGAAAAATGTTTTAAAGTATATATTTGAAAAATTTTAAACCCTGATCGATGAAACAGTTCGAATACAAAATTCTCGATGTTCCCGCAGCGGGATGGTGGGGCGGACGAATCGATCACCAGGAACTTGTAGTAAAATTGAATGAACTAGGACGGCAAGGTTGGGATGCTGTAACATGTGCTGATACAAACAGGCACCACGGATCTTCAAAGGCAGTGTTTATAATATTGAAACGACAGATAAACGATAATTAACTACACTATGAGAAAACAAATCGCCGCAGCCAATTGGAAAATGAATAGCACTTATCAGCAGGGAGAGAAACTGATGGACGAGATACTCGGTGCCAGGATCAAGCTTACGCCTGATCAACTCACCATTTTCGCAGTTCCATTTCCTTACCTGTTAATGGGAAGGAGTGAGGTAGCCGAAGAAAAAAATTATCATGTTGCCGCCCAAAATTGTCATCACAAAAAGTCCGGGGCGTTCACGGGTGAGGTCTCTGCCGAAATGCTACACTCGATTGGAGTTGCATATTGCGTAGTGGGACATAGCGAACGGAGGGAATATTTTGGTGAGACGAACGCACAGGTTGCTGAAAAAATCGACCAATGCCTCCAGAATTTCATCACCCCACTGTTCTGTTGCGGTGAAGCGCTCGATGTTAGGGAGGCCGGTGAACAAAATAATCACGTTGCTTTGCAATTGCGTGAATCACTCTTTCACCTAACAGCCGAGCAGATGAAAGGTGTCATTATTGCCTATGAGCCGATATGGGCCATCGGGACTGGAAAAACAGCAACTACGGCCCAGGCACAAGAAATGCATGCACATTTGCGTTCTATTCTTTCAGAGCAATTTGGACAATCTACAGCAGATCAGGTTTCAATACTATATGGAGGAAGCGTTAAGGCCAATAACGCCCGTGAACTATTCGGATGTCCGGATGTGGATGGAGGGCTAGTTGGCGGTGCATCCTTAGTAGGTGCGGAGTTCGTACAGATCATCGGGGCTCTAAAGAAGTAGAATAAGGGTTTAACGTTTAGCGTTTAACGTTCATTTAGTTCGAACTGTCTATAGTGTTTGGAAATTTCAGCGTTCTGAACGTTAATCGTTAAACCTTTAAACGTTAAACGGTTTATGCCTCCACCATATCATATCGTAATCACTCGCAAGAACCAGGTATTACTTAGCTTCCTCAAGATTCGTGTGGTGGTTAACGGCAAGGATATATATCCACTTTCTGACAGCCGGCCAGTAAAGATGACCGTCATGGAAAATAATCCCAAAGTAGTGGTGACGGATGGATATCATTTCACGCCTCCCGTGGAGTTAATATATCATCATTTAAATACGTATTATTTCAAAGTGATTTGCGTGATCGGCGATGTTCAACTCCTGGCGGGGCTCTTACTGCTTGCCGTGCTTTACCTCGTCGGATTTCACTCGGATGTGTTTATCCTGAAATTATTAAGTTTTACTCCTATTATCTACTTCCTGTTCTTCTATTATATTAACCGCAAAGAGTTTATTCAGATTACCCCTGTATGACATCTTTAACTAAGCGTTTAGGCACTCCACGAACTTTTTCTCCCTCCATTTTGTTTACTTAATTTCAGTAAATATTTTTCATGTCGAAACTGCTGTTATTATTTGCCCATCCTGCGTTCGAAAAGTCGAGGGTGCATGCGCGCCTAATCCGCCACTGCCGCCACTTGGAAGGATTAACCTTTCATGATCTCTACGAGGCCTACCCAGACTTCGACATCGATGTTAAAAGAGAACAAAAGCTTCTTCTCGATCATGACATCATCATCTGGCAACATCCATTTTATTGGTATAGCGGCCCGGCATTGCTCAAGCAATGGGAGGATTTGGTCCTTGAGCATGGTTGGGCATACGGAGCGCTGGGAGACAAGCTAACCGGTAAGAGGATCTTCAACGTAATCTCGTCAGGTGGCTCGAAGGAGGCCTATACCGAGACTGGCCGTAACCGATATACGATCAGGCAACTGTTGGCTCCCTTCGAACAAACAGCAAAACTCTGCGGGATGGAATACCTTCCACCTTATGTTCTCCATGGCACGCATCGGTTCTCGAATGCTGATATTGAAATGCACGCTGTCCAATATGAACAATTGTTAGTAGCATTGATCAACGATCGCATCACGCCAGATGAATGGAATAAATGCACCTACCTGAATGAGATCAATCCTATTCCTGAAACTGTTCAATCATAACCATGGATCAAAATTCTTTCTTCTTCCAGGCGATGGTATACCTGGCCGCCGCTGTAGTGATGGTTCCTATCGCTAAAAGGCTTGGCCTGGGCTCCGTACTCGGATACCTGCTGGCAGGAGTTATTATTGGCCCCGCTGCTTTAAAATTCATCGGCCAGGAAGGGCAGGACATCCTTCACTTCGCCGAATTCGGAGTCGTGATCATGCTTTTTGTCATCGGTCTCGAACTAGAACCAGAACTCTTATGGAAAATGAGAAAGTCCATAATCGGTCTTGGAGGATTGCAGGTGTTGGTGACCGCTATCCTCTTTACAGCTTTGGGAATTGGTTTCGGCTTACTGTGGAAACAGGCACTAGCCATGGGAATGATCCTTTCACTTTCATCAACGGCAATCGTATTACAAACGTTGAATGAGAAAGGATTGATGAAGACAGCAGCCGGTCAAAGTTCTTTTTCTGTATTACTGTTCCAGGATATAGCGGTAATACCAATGCTCGCATTATTCCCGCTGCTTGCCACATCCAGCCCCATCGCGACAGGTGATCACGCATCCTCTACACTGGTAAGTGGGTTGCCCGGATGGGCGCAGACGTTGGTAGTACTTGGATCCGTCGCGGCAATCATACTCGCCGGGAGATTCCTGATTCGGCCGCTATTTCGCATCGTAGCAGCCACACGTCTACGGGAAATATTTACAGCCGCCTCATTATTATTGGTTGTGGGAATCGCTGTCCTGATGACGCAGGTAGGATTGAGCCCGGCGCTTGGAACGTTCCTCGCAGGAGTGGTTCTGGCAGATAGTGAGTATAAACATGAGCTAGAAAGCGACATCGATCCATTCAAGGGACTGCTGCTAGGCCTGTTCTTCATAGCGGTCGGTGCTTCTATCGACTTTAACCTGATCATGCAGCAGCCTCTGCTGGTGTTGGGGCTGGTGGCATTGCTTATGACGGTGAAGGCTGTTGTGCTATTTATTCTTGGTAAGGTCTTTAAATTGGCGATTGGACCAAATATCATCTTTGCATTTGCCCTGAGCCAGGTGGGTGAATTTGCCTTCGTGTTATTTTCTTTTTCCTTACAGGAGGGAGTATTGCCAAAAGAAACGGTAGATCTGATGGTCGCAGTTGTGGCCATTAGCATGGCACTTACTCCTTTGTTTCTCTTGATCAATGAGAAGTTAATACAACCACGGATTGGGACGAAGGAAAGCGTTGAGGAGAGGGGTGCTGATGAAATTGAAGAAAAGAACCCTGTGATTATAGCGGGATTTGGTCATTTTGGAAATACGATTGGCAGGTTCCTTCGAGCGCATAATGTGAAGATGACTATTTTGGATAACAACCCCGATCGGGTAGACCTTTTACGCAGGCTTGGCTTCAAGGTCTATTTTGGTGATGCCACGCGATACGACTTGTTGCATGCAGCCGGGGCTGCCAATGCACGGATAATAATTATCACGATCGAGCCAGCGGATAAGCGATTAGAACTTATCGAGACTATTAAAAAACATTTCCCTCACCTGCGAATGCTCGTGCGATCCACAAATCGATTCGATGCCTATGACCAGATGAATGCCGGCATGCTTCATATTTACCGGGAGACATTGGACACATCATTAAGGGTTGGCGTAGATGCAATGAAATTTTTAGGTTTTCGTACATATGCCGCACAACGTGCGGCTCGCATGTTCTTCAAACTAGATGAGGCCAACCTCAAGAAACTGTCTTCAATACGTGACCGTGACCAATACATTGTGGAAGCGCGAGCGAAGATGGAAGAGCTCGAGCTGACCCTCAAGAGCGACTTGCAGCAAATAACAGAGATGAAGGATACCGGCTGGGATGAGGAGACACTGATAGAGGAATTTAATCAACCTAAATCATAAGTAGTAGGACCTTTTGAAAGGCATGGACAATTTTCTGATCATAAAAACAGGCGCGGCAGGTGATGTAGTGCGAACCACGAGTTTGCTGCGTGTATTGCAGGGAAACATTTATTGGGTTACGGCCGAGGAGAACAAGGCCCTGATGCCGGAAGGCCTGACAACGCTCACGACTCTCACGCCAACCGAGGCCGCTAGTGACCTAAATTCGATTCGATTCACCCAGGTCATCTCGCTTGAAGAGGATGAAGAATGTGCAAGGCTGGCGAGTAATGCAAATACTGGGGAGCTTGTTGGGGTTTATCTAAACAACGAAACCATAGATTACACAGAAAACTCTTCCTATTGGTTCGATATGAGTCGCATATCGAAGTTGGGAAGGACACGCGCGAATGAACTGAAAGCAGAAAACACATCTTCCTACCAGGATTGCATATTCAATATGACCGGAAGGAGGTTTACAGGGGAAACGTACTACCTCTATTCTCCCGGAGACATTACACCTACGTCAATGATCGGTATAGAAAAACGGGCGGGAGGCCGATGGCCAAATAAACATTGGTGGGGCTACGACGACCTGATCCGTAGTCTTGAGACGCAGGGGTTTTCCGTAAAAGTTTTTCACCAGCGTGATAACATACGAGACTACATTGCCGACATCGCCTCGTGCCAGCACATAGTGTCGGGAGATTCGTTAGCCATGCATCTCGCCCTTGCGAATAACAGGAGCTGTACGGCCATCTTCAACTGCACGAGTCCACAGGAAATATATGATTATGGTCTTCTGAAGAAGATAGTGAGCCCTTTGTTGACGGACTATTTTTATGAGACAAGCGACGATCCGGAGGTAACAAGGTCGGTGGGGTTGGAGGAGGTATTTGCTTCTTTGCCATTGTAGTTGATTAGGTTGATTGAGTTGAATGAGTTGATTAAGGTTACTCGTATCAGCCCTCCTAATCAACTGAATCAACTTAATCACCCGCCCCAAACAGACCCCCATTCCTCCCCCTCACCCTCTCAATAGTGTAATGCTGCGAGTTGTTTAGCGCTTCCTGCTGCCAGCGCTCATATTCTTCGCTTGTGGTTGTGAGAAATTGAAGGAATTCTATCAGGTGGGCTACACTCGAATATTTGAAACAACTCGTCGTCAGGTCGGGCGACACAGTAAGTTTTTCGGGAACGATGAACGGGCGTGCATGTTTGATGACATCATATATGTTCCCCGATGATTTGGTCACGCCATATATCTCTGGAATATTTCCGCAAATGGTTGTGTGTATCACGGAAGGGATGAGAACGAAATGAGCATTCTTCAATTGATCGTCGAATTCATGCTGGTCAACTACGGCTGACGGATATGTGATGATCCTCGTCGTAGGCGAATGGAATTTGCTCGCACGATCTCTAACGCTCGTGCCATATTCATCGCGCGCGCCGCCTAGCAGCACTATTTCCAATGCAAGCGAAACTTTCCCAGCGAGTTCAGCCAGTTCAAAGACCTGTTCATAGTCCCTGCGCTTCCTGTCGAGTGAACCCGGAACGACCAACCTCAGCGCCCCAGTTAATTTTTGAGGGACGTAGTCGCCCTCGAAAACCGCGCCAGGCACATTGTGAATAGGTCTCGAACCGACCTTTTTGCCTAGCTCCTGGACCATCGTATCCGAGACCACATTGAATTCATTCACCTGTTTTAGTAACCAGCGCTTGCCTTTATGAACGACCGCTTCACGAAACTTATACTCAAGACGACTCTCGAATAGACAATTGATGTCGTGGACTGTAAGCAATATTCGGGTATTCCGAACGTGGGCGAGGACGAGGGCATACAGAAAATGGTTATTGCTTATAGTGTTTAAGTAAACCAAATCGGGCTTCTGTCTCATGATGGCCTTGTATAAGGCATGAAAGAAAACGCACTTATTCCCGGTGGGTAACACTGACCAGCCATACCTGTTTGAATTGATTCCGAGTAGATCGTCGAAGCGCCTTTTTGTTTCTTCAGTGGTAATGATCATGATCTCGTTACCCGGCTGATCAAACAGCCGGATCACAGGAAAGGCTCCTTCGAAATGTTCCGTCTCGAATATCGCGATCTTCATTATGACATTTTAACTATTACCTCGAAACCTGTATTTGAAATATTGCCAGTTATCCATTCCTCCAGATTGCTCCTGTCAACAAACTCCGCCAATTCCAGTTTCTCGTGTACTGATATGTTGAACTTCGAACCCGGATCGATCGCCTGGATACGCGAGAGGCATGCGGCAAACTCTCTCGAATATTCAGGCATCAATGATTCAAACGAAAGATAAGGAACCCGGCTTGACAAACCATTCAAAACCATTTCTTCGAAACCCTCGACGTCGATCTTTATAAATCCCGGTCGACCGTATTTCGCAATCAGTATGTCTAGTGTTATAGCAGACACCTCCTGTTTTCCCGCGAATGCTATCTTTTCTCCCCATCGGTTCTCCCCGTTTTTTTCCAGGATGCCTTGCCATTTATCACTAAGTGTATTGAAGGCTGACCCAGGATGATGAATATGGAGCACGACGGCACCCGCGTGGTCTGCCAGGGCCTTGTTTTCCAGGAAAACGCGGTTCTTTTTATTCCAGAAGCGGGAAGTAAGCAAACGAAAGTTCTCTGCATCAGGTTCGCAGGATACTATGTTGTCTGCAAAATCTAGAAAAGCTTCTGTTTTATGTCCGTCGTTAGCACCGATATCGAACACGAGTGAACAGTGGGGCAGGAAAGATTTGTAAAATATGGTTTCTCTTCTGCTGTCGCTTGCCTCATGCGGCTTGAAGAAACGTTGATAAAGACGGAAGATCGCCGAATATCGGATGGGGTAATACCAGCCGTTTTTATGCAAGAATTGCTTTATCGTTTTTTTCATTCCAATATTCTACCCACGTAAAGATCATTCAATAGTTTACATCGATTACTTTGCTCTCCCGGTACGTCTTCCTGAATAATTTGGCGCCAACAAGCCGGGGAAGAACTTTCAAAGCGAGTGACATATCAATCCTCATGTAGTTTGTAATGATCGAAAGACTGCTCTTGGGCGAATGCGTGAATAATCCCAAATGCAGGAAATGATAGCCAAAATGATTCACCAGATCCTTCTTCGCAGTGACGACAGGCGAATCAGTAAGTAACTTCAGTATCCTGAAATACTCAGTCCTGCTTGTCGTGGGTGAAGTAGCAGAATTGAGAACGCTGCTCTCATGTTTCCTGTGGAGGTTGAGGTCGAGGCTGCAATAATAGATATCTGTGATCATCGCAAGCTGTATATACAGGAACCAATCGCCATAATACCTGAAAGACTCGAAGCCCGGTGATATTTTCGTTAGCAGATCTTTCTTGAATACTGTCCCACTAACGTTATTGATCGTATTGTCGAACTTCAGAAAATCGTTCAGTTCCAGACGTCCAGTCGAGAAGTACGAAGTAGTCCATTTCCTTGTTTTGAAAATGTGGTTCTTTATGCTGGAGAATCGTTTGCCATCCAGTGATCCACCTTCTTCGAGTATCACGCCGTCACAATAGAAAAGACCGATCGTTGGATGTCCAGAGATGGCGTTCGCCGCCTCCTGGAGAAAATCATTTTTTATTGAGTCATCGCTTTCGGCAATCCATATCCAGTCGCCTGCAGAGAGTTCAATGCCTTTTTTCCATTGGCTGAAAGTCGAAGCACTGTTTTTAGAGTTGTAGACCACGTGACTGACTTTCGGGTGATCTCGGTATTTTTCAATAATAGACTTGCTGTCATCCGTGGAACCGTCGTCGAGGAGAATTAGTTCGAAATCCTGGTAACCTTGCTCAAGCACTGACCGGATACGCTCCTCCAGGTAAACGGCGTAGTTATAATTGGGAATAATGACTGAGAACAACGGCATACTAACGAGAATCAAATTTTTTACTTAATAGATCAAGCACGGATTCGAAAGGCATTTCCCTGAGAGGCCCTCGATGACGCACGATAACCTGTTTTTCCTCCCGCTGGAATTTTCCCGAAAACGGCATGTACTCCTCAAAATTATCTAATGTTCCCATTAACACGATGGCTTCCTTATTGAGCGCATTTGCCATATGAGCTGGACCACTATCGAGGCCGATGAAGATATCCGCATTTCTGATGAGGCTTGCCAGCACATCCAGTTCCTTCTCCCCAGTCATATCCACGATACGTTCTAGTGGAGTATCCAGATTTTTCTTAAATCCAGTCTCTATGATATGGTAGCGTGGATAATTCTCAATGATAAACTTGGCTGTACTCTGCCATGCACCCGAATTCCATTCTTTGACAATGTTATTCGCGCTTGTGTGGAATACGACGTATTTGTCCTTCAGTGAAACAGCATCATTTTTAAGGTGAAGGGTAGGAGGACTTTCTGCCGGCATTTCGATTCCACCAGCCCTACTAAACCCATACAAAAGATTGCCTTTTTGGAGGTAGTTATCTAGCGTGATGCCAAACGATTCCTGCTTTTTGTTGACAAGACCGTGTTTGCTACACCATTTGCCATCAATATGAAGGTCAAAACTGTTTTTTGCGCTAAGGAAATATTTCAACAACACCCATTCGCTGAAGCTAGTCACGGTAATCGTGCTGTCGACAGCGGGATTCGATCGGGTTATAGCTGCATATCGTCGGTCGATGACCCAGCAAAGAATTGACTCAGGATTCTTCTCTTTGAGGAAAGAAACTATAGGCTCTGTGGCAACCACGTCACCAAGGTGTTCTGTGAGCGCTACGACGATTATTCTTTTTCCTTGGGAAAGGGATTTAAGACTCAGTAGAAATAGCTTGAAGACGTTTCCGAGTAGCGAAGCAGTCAACCCCGGGTCTTTAACCAGGATGGAAAGAACGCGTACAAGAATCTTTCGCTTATTCAATACTGAAATATTTTTTTGGATGAAAAGGTACAATTAGCAAGTTCGTCGGTATCTCCCTCATCAGCCGGCGGCAGCGCGATGATGTCAAAATGTGGATCGGCTCCGGTTGATTGCCGAAGGCAGTCGTCTGCATATTTCTTGTGTAATTCTATATCAGAAGCTTTCGACTCGTGGCTGAACTTACCGAACTTATCATACCAGAGAAGCCTGCTATAACCGCATTGTTCAAGTACGTCGAAAGGTTGGAGAAGATTATTTTTCGTCTGGCTGATCAACAACGGATGATATTCAAATATCAGATAGGGCTGTGATCGGTTTAGAATGTTCCTGGATCCATTTAACACGCGGCCATCGAATCCATCGGTGTCGATCTTAATGATATCGAAAGCGGATCCTTCGCTATCGAGTAACTCATCGAGGGGAACGGCTTCGATCCTTTTATCACCCTGCGCACTGGCCGTACTTTCATGTATTCCCACGAGGCTGCTAATCTGCTCGCGGCGATCGGAAAGCACTGCCTGGAGCGGTAGGACATTATTATAAGTTGCCGTGTTTTGTTTGAGGTAATCGAAAAATCGTGGGTGCCCCTCAATACATATGTATTTTTCTACTGCTGATGGCAGGTTCTGATTGATAAAGAGGAAGCCGTCGCCAATAGATGCACCGACGTCGATGATCACCAGTTTCCTGTCGACGCGACGGTGACAGTAATGAACGAGCTCTAGAAACGGATTATTAAAACTGGGGAACTCCCTGGCTGTGACAGGCAACGAGAAGTCGGAGGGGAGCGTTGCCGTTGCACCATAGAGCATCGTCGGTACATCGAATCGTGTTGACGCCACCTGCCTCCACAAGCGTTCAAACATTCCCATTCGCTTTAGTGGGGAATAGTTGCGCAGAACCAGGTTATAAAAAAAAGGGCTGTTAACAATGCTCATAGCTTTTCCCAGGTAATTGTCTTGTTGATCACCCCCAGCCTCCCATCTCGCAATATGTCGGCCGGATATAAGTCGTCAGTAAGATCAAAGTATAGTTTATCCTCTACTTTTGATAGTTCCGCAATCCCGGGAATGTTCCATGATACAATCAGGCTATATCTTCCGGGTATAAGCAAATGCACCGGGAGTTTAACGCGGTAGGTGTGTAGGCCTTTATCTACCGACGGCGTTCGAAGCGAGTCATCCGCATTCGTGGTTGTGTACACCGGTATATTCTCCTGGTTTGTCACCCTGATGGCAACTATGCTATTCTCAATTGTCGTCCTCGATCCAAGATTTATTTCGACAGACAAATCATCGGACTTACTGACCGATGATTCCAATATCTTTCCATTAGTCAGCAACCGGATACTGTTTATTGCATGGTCAGCATCAGGTTCGTTGTTTTGCCATTGGTGACTCTCAATCGTTCCTGCCAGGGAGGAATACTCACGAATCGCATCGTTAATATCACCTTTGAAATGTATTTGCCCTTCGTTTAGAAGTATTGCTGTGCGGCAAAGATGCCTTAGCTGGTTCATGTTGTGGCTTACAAAAAGAATAGTCCTTCCTTCCTGCCTGCTTACCTCCTCCATCTTGCCAATGCATTTTCTCTGGAATTCCATGTCACCGACAGCGAGCACCTCATCGATCAGCAAAACTTCCGGCTCAAGGTGAGCAGCAACAGCGAATGCAAGCCTCAATTGCATCCCACTACTGTAATTCTTCAATGGTGTTTCCAGGAAGGAAGCAACACCACTGAAATCGACAATGGCATCGAATTGGTGATCGATCTCTTGCTTTCGCAGGCCGAGTATTGCACCATTGAGATATATATTCTCTTTGCCCGTAAGTTCCGGATGAAATCCCGTGCCCACTTCCAGGAGGCTTGCCAACCTGCCACGAATGATTGCAGTACCCTTGCTAGGCCACGTTATCCTGCTTAGTATCTTGAGAAGTGTACTCTTGCCAGCACCATTTCTCCCAATGATTCCCAAGCGTTCGCCCTTCTCCACTTTCAGATTGATATCCTTCAGTGCCCAAAAGTCATGATGTGAATTGTTATTCTTCCTGAAAACATTTTTCACGGATCCCGTCAGGGTATCCCGCAGGGAGAGATACCGCTCTGCCTGGCGAATGCTGTATTTTTTTCCTAGGTCTCGTATGTCGATGACTGGTTCCATTCTATATCAAATCTGCGAAATAAGCTTCCGTCTTCTTGAAATACATAAACCCAATTGTGAGTAGTATCAACGCCACGCCACCACTGATGGCCACACCTGTTACATCAATGATCCCTCCGCGAAGTGGCGCATAGAACAATTCCAGCGCGCCATTAAGTGGATTGCAAAAAAGCAGCCACCGCAACCACTCCGGCTCGATCGAATGAATCGAATAGACCACCTGGGAGCTAAAAAACAGGACCTGCATTCCAAAGGGCAACAGGTACCGGAAGTCGCGGTACTTCACATTGAGTGCTGCTAGTAAGGAACCTATACCAAGCGAAGAAATGAAGGCCAACAATATTGCGGCGGGAAAATAATACACTGCCTCCCACCTCACAGGCTGCCTTAAGATGATCAGGATTATCGCGAGAAGAACGAAGGCTATAAGGAAATCGATGAAAGCTGTCAGTACTGAAGCCAGTGGAATCAATAGCCTGGGAAAATAGATTTTCCGGATGATTGCAGCACTACTAATCAGGCTCTCGCTGCTGTGCGTGATCCCCGCCGAGAAGAATCCCCATAAGATCAGCCCGGTGAAGGTGTAAATTGGGTAAGACATCCCAACAGATACTTTGAATGTCTTAAACAATACGAAGTAAAAAATAGCCATCAATAATAGTGGCTGAAGTACGGCCCAAAGAATGCCTAAATAGGTCTGTTTATATTTTACCTTGAGGTCTCGCCACGTGAAAAAATAGAGTAGCTCCCGGTTTGCCCAGAGTTCAGTGAGGTCGAATGAAATGGATGCGGGGGGATTGATCCGTATTTCCTGTTCCTTCATTTGTCTCTGTACAGTTTAGATGTAAATATAGTCAAATCGATATACTAGGCAGTGGTACAGTCATCTGCAAAGCATTCACCCTATCTTTATAAGGAAATGGTCAATAGCTTGGATAACAGGGAAAGCAAAAAATACTTCATACAACAATACCTGCAGGAGGATTACCAGCATGGAGGCATAGGGGGCACTGATGCAGAACGTATCCTGGTGGGAAAAGGGTTTCAGCCTATCTTCTTCCCTCACCAAAATGATTTTTCGATCCTGGCCAAGGTTAAGCGCTTCCTGTTTCTTCGGAAAACGCTTTTTTCTATTGAGAAAAATGCCGTCGTGCTTTTCCTCTTTCCGGTTTACGCCAGAATCAACAGGTTGTTACTTTCGATGCTGGCCAAACGAAAGGATGTGACCGTTGTGTGTTTCCTTGCGGATATCAATGGACTCAAGGATGGGAATAAGGATAATTTGCAGGAAGAGATTGCGTTTTTCAAGAAGTTCAATTATTTCATCGTTCATAGCGGGAACATGGAGGAGTGGGTGAAGGCGGAGGTTGCTCCCAGTGCACGAATTACTGCGATTGAGCTTTTTGATTTTTTGGCGGAACCTGATACCCATATCCGGGACAAATCCTTCGACATAGTGTTTGCCGGCAACCTGGAAAAGAGTGGCTTCCTCGATAAGCTTCATACCCTGAAGCCCGGTCAGCCTTCACTGCACTTTCATCTATATGGTGCGGGTCATAGTGAAGACATGGTTAATCAGGATAACGTGACCTGGCATGGCGTTTTCCCACCATACGAACTCCCGGCGAAACTTGAAGGGTCGTTCGGACTAGTGTGGGATGGGGATGGGATCGACAAGCCCATGGGTAGCCTTGGACAATACATGCAATTCATCAGTCACCATAAATTATCCTTGTATATCCTGAGCAGTATACCTCTCATCGTGCCGGCAAGCGCAGCATCCGCTGGCTTCGTTGAAAGAAACAAAATAGGATTTACCATCAATGGCCTCCACGAAATAGAATCTAAAATACATTCTCTTACATCAGAAAAGTATCTCCAGATGCAATTCAATATGCGCCCGATTGCCAGGAAGATTAGTGAAGGTGGGTTTCTTGGAGCGGCGTTGGAAAAAGTACTTCTTAACGGATAGAGTTGTATAGTTTAAAAGTTTAAAAGTTTAAAAGTTTAAGGGTTTAATAGTTTAAGGGTTTAATAGTTTAAGGGTTCGTCACAATTGAAATTTCAATTACGAAATGAAATCACTGAAACCACAACTTTTAAACTTTTAAACCCTTAAACTATTAAACTTTTAAACTCTTAAACCCTTAAACTTTCGCGTTAGCCAATCAACTTCTTCATATACGCCGCATCCGCCTCCGCGGCCTTTAAAGGCGATGTGCCATCATACCTTTCTTGTTCTACAACAAAATAGTCGACGCCAAGATTATTCAATTGAGGCAGTATTTCCGGATACCTGATTGAGCCTTCGCCCAGGGTGCAGGTCCCTTCTCGGTCGGCGGTATTCTTGATCCTGTCTTTCACATGGCAAAGTTTGAATCGTCCTTCGTTTTTCTTAGCCCAGGCGACGGGATCCTGGTTGGCTGTGACTACCCAGTATACGTCCATCTGGAAGTCGACGAGTTCGGGATCCGTATTCTTCGCAAGTAGGTCTTGCGGGAATTCTCCGTTTATGGGTAGGAAGGAAAAATCATGGTTATGAAATGCGAAACGTAGTCCGTTCTTCTTACAGATCTCGCCCTTCTGGTTGAATACGTCTGCATGGCGTTTATAGTCATCCATCGTCTGGTTGTCACCTTCATATGGATAGATCAGGTATTTCATGCCTATGGAGGCCGCATCGGCGGCCAGCTTCTCAAATTCATTGTCGACATTGCAATGAGCCGAATACATCTTTAGCCCAATCTCGTCAAGGTATTTCTTAAAGTCGGCGGCCGGCATGCCCCAGAAAATTCCATTTGCGCCGCTATAACTTTCTATGTAGTCATAACCAAACGAGGCAACCTGTTTAAGTACACCCTTCGGATCCTTTGGCATTTCATCACGCAAGGTATATAGTTGCAGCCCGAATTCCTTTATTCCCTTCGCGCTATTGTTATTACAAGAAGACAGTAGCGAGGCTCCGGTCAATGATCCTAGTGCAAGGCCAGTTGTAAGGCCGCCCGTGAGCTTTATAAAATTTCTGCGATTATATTGCATCTTTTTTCTCAGTTTAGAATTACAGATTATTCAGCCCACGCTTTGTCGCCTTTCTTATACGGGTAATCCCCATCATATTTACCTGGAACGGGAATATGCCTAAGCGCCTGCGTTGCACCAGGCTTGGAGGTAAAGAATCCCATCAATGTCAATTGTTTCATCATGGTGAAGTAATGTTTAGGCGGCGCCTCGTACTCTTTTTTCTCACGCTCGGCCTGCTCTTTCTTCTCTTCTTCCTTCGTGTCCTGATCCTTATCCTGTTGCCTCGCCACTTTTTCCAGGTTGATGAGTAGGGCCTTGCGCTGCTCCGGCGTAGACTCCATGAATGTCTTATTATTGAGTTTCTTACTCTCCTCATCGATTTGAGTGAGACCGTTATTAAACGCCTCTTGCTGTTTCTGGTTGTAGCAGTCGGTGACCATAACGCGCATGAAATCGCCTACCTGGGCGGCCTTAGCGCCTGGTGATGAAGTTGCAGGTAGTATAGTTTCTCCTATCTCATCGAGCAGGGAGATATTAGCTGGAGTGAAACCCACATCAGCCGTACCCGGAGCAGTGCATCCGGTGAGGAATACCTCCCCGCCGACAACTACGCCTCCAGTAAGGAGCGCAACCATTTTCAATAATTCTCTTCTGTCCATATTTTTAAGATTTTACATACTACATTTCAGATTTACATTCCTCACAGGTTGCCTTTCTTCAATTCATTCACCGCAAAATCCGCCGCTCTTGCTGTCAATGCCATATATGTTAGCGATGGATTGACACAGGAAGCTGAAGTCATGCAGGCACCATCTGTCACGAATACATTCGGTGCATCCCAGACCTGGTTATTGCCATTCAATACAGACGTCTTCGGATCGCGACCCATGCGCGCTGTACCCATTTCGTGTATGCCCATGCCCGGTGAATAGCCGCTGTCGTTGGTGGTGACCTCTTTTACTCCTGCCGCCTCCAACATCTCCTTGGCATCTTCCATCATGTCTTTACGCATCTTTTTCTCGTTGTCCTTTATTTCTACGTCCATTTTCAACACGGGCAACCCCCATTTGTCTTTCTTATCGGGATCGAGTGAAATAGTGTTCTCATGATAGGGGAGCATCTCGCCGAATGCAGTAATGCCAATCGACCAGTCACCAGGCTCGCATAGCATTTCTTTATATTCAGAGCCTATCGATAGTTCAGCCACCTCGCGGCCCCATCCCGAGCGGCTGGCGCCGCCCTGGTAGCCGAAACCACGAAGGTAGTCGCGCTTATCATCGTAGATATTTCTGAATCGGGGAACATACACACCTACAGGTTTTCTTCCATATTCATACTTATCATCATAGCCTTCCACTTTTCCCCCGGCACCACAACGGAAGTGGTGGTCCATCACATTATGACCCAGCTCATTGCTACTACTGCCCAGTCCGCCAGGCCAGATGTCAGTGGCGGAATTCATCAGCACCCAAGAGGAATTAAATGCGGAAGCACAGATAAAGACGATCTTGGATTTATATTCGATGGTCTGGTTCGTCTCCGCATCGATGATCTCCACGCCTGTTGCTCGCTTCTTATCCTTATCATATAAAACTCGCTTTACAATCGAGAAAGGTCTCAACGTCAGGTTTCCTGTCTTCATTGCCGCGGGCAGGGTAGAAGACTGCGTGCTGAAATAGGCTCCGAAAGGACAACCTCTCCAGCAACGATCGCGATACTGGCAGGCAACTCGACCTTCGTGGTTCTGCGTGATGTTGGCGGTCCGGCCCACAAACATATGACGGCTGTTCTTATAATGTTCCCTGATGCGTTTCGCCACATCCTTTTCCACGACATTCAATTCCATGCCGGGCATGAACTCGCCATCGGGTAAAACTTCCAGGCCTTCCTTCGTTCCCTGTATGCCAGCGAACTTCTCCACGTAGCTATACCAGGGGGCAAGGTCATCATAGCGAATGGGCCAATCGACAGCGATTCCCTCCTTCGCATTTGCTTCAAAGTCCCACTTATTCCAACGATAACTATGCCGGCCCCACATTAGCGAGCGACCGCCTACGTGATAACCACGGAACCAGTCGAACCGCTTCGTCTCGGTATATGGACAGTCCTTTTCATTCGCGAAAAGATCAACTACTGCTTCCTGCAACGGGTAATCCCTTTTCAGCACGGGATGATCCTTGATCATTTGTTGAGTGCGCACGTTGCGGTGGGGAAATTCCCAGATCTCCTTATTGGCATTCACATAATCCTTGACGTGTTCGATATTTCGACCACGTTCAAGCATGATTACCTTGAGGCCTTTTTCACTTAGCTCTTTGGCCGCCCAGCCTCCGCTGATACCCGAGCCAACTACAATTGCGTCATAAATGTTATCTGCCATAGTATGTGTTGTTTTGAGGACGTCTGGAAGTCCGCAAGTCCTAAAGACCGGAAGTCCGGAAGACCATTCATTATGTTTGAAAATATTCTTTTAATAAAGCTATTAGTCCGGAAGTCCGAAAGACCGTCCATTATGATTGAAAATATTTTAAAGTTTTCAAAACCGAATTAGTTGCATCTTTCCTTTTTTGAAGGCCCTGATCTTTTGAAAGTCCTTCGGACTTCCGGTCTTTCGGACTTGGCAATTCACACATCACAAATCTTAATCGCCTTCTTCAACGCCGCTACTTTCTCCTTTGGCTCTTTAGCACTAGGCATGAACTCCTGCGCCACGTATCCTTTATATCCCGTCGCGACAATCGCATTCATGATCGCGGGATAGTACAATTCCTGCGTTTCGTCGATCTCGTGTCTGCCTGGAACACCCGCAGTATGGTAGTGCCCGAAATAGGAATGGTTATCGTTGATCGTCCTGATGACATCGCCCTCATTGATCTGCATGTGATAGATGTCGTATAATAGCTTGAAGTTAGGCGAACCGATCAACTTGCAAAGGTTAACACCCCACGCACTTTTGTCGCACATATAATCGGGATGATTGACCTTGCTATTAAATAACTCCATTTGGATGATGACGCCGTGTTGTTCTGCCAGGCTCATTATCTTTTTCAGTCCTTCTGCGCAATTCTTCATCCCAGTGTCGTCGTCCATGCCATTGCGGTTGCCACTGAAACAGATGAGATTTTTATACCCTGCCTTTGATACAAGCGGAATGGCTTCGGTGAAATCCTTTATGAGTGCAGCATGGAGGCTTTTATTATTCCAACCTTCGGTCAGGCTAATCTTGCCGGCAGTGTAACACATCGAACAATAGATCCCATGTTTTTGAATCGTGGGCCAGTCCTTTGGAGCCAGGAGGTCGATGGCGCTCAAACCCAGTTTCTTCACGGTGACGCAGAGTTCATCTAGCGGCATGAAATTAAATGTCCACTGGCAGACCGAGTGATTAATGTTTCCTTTGAGTTTATAGGATTCTTCCATATCTGCTTCCATAGCGAATGAAGATAATGAGGTCATTGCTGTAGCGGCAAGTGAGCCTGTTGCTACCTGCTTCAACCATTTCCTGCGGGAAGTTTCTGGGTTCATAGAGGATCAATAAATCGTTATAGCCTGGTTGTCTTCTTCTCATCCTTGAAAGCGATCGCAAACAGCAACATTACTCCCGCTGCGATAGCAGCAGGGATTAGCCAGATCATCTTGTAATCATATGTAGTTTCCGATAACTTGTAGGCGTCGGTGATCCTTCCTGCAATTTCGAACCCGATCAGCATGCCCACACCATAGGTAGCGAGGGTGATGAGTCCCTGTGCCGCGCTCTTATATCTCTCGCCTGCTTTCGAATTGGTATAGATCTGACCCGATACAAAGAAGAAATCGTAACATATTCCGTGTAGCGCGATCCCAATTAGCAGCATAAAACTTAATTCTCCCGCATTACCGAAGGCGAAGAGGACATATCGTAATGCCCAGGCGAGCATGCCCACCAGGATCGTTTTCTTGAAACCAAATTTTGTAAAAAAAATGGGGAGTGCCAGCAGGAAGAGTACCTCCGAGATCTGACCGATGGTCATTTTCCCGGTAGGGTCATTCATCCCAATATTTGACAGGAAGGGATGTGTATTCTGATAATAGAATGCCAACGGAATACAGATAAGAATGGACGCAATGAAGAACACGGCGAAATTCCTGTCCTTAAGTAATTTCAATGCATCGAGCCCGAGCATCTGCTTGACGCTTACTTTCTCCCCCGGACTTTTTGTAGGCGGTGTTTTCGGCAGGGTAAAACTCAAAATCCCGAGTGCCAGCGACGCGATGCTGGCAAGTAGGAACGTATTCTTTAACATACCCTGCGCGGCGTTTTCGCTGGAATCCCAATGAAAGAGGAAACTGATAAGCAGGCCCGCTACTATCCATCCGATGGTTCCCCATACACGGATGCTGGAAAATTCTTTCTCTGGATTTTTCATCTGGTTGAATGAAACGGAGTTTACCAGGGCCAGCGTAGGCATATACAGGATCATATATATCAGTACATATGGATAGAATGCGGACATAGTATCGGAGTTGTACATCTGGTACATGAGTAAGGCGCCAATCAGGTGGAGGGCGCCGAGGATCTTCTCTGCATTGATGAACCGATCTGCGATTAGTCCTATTATGAAGGGAGCGATGATGGCGCCCCATGACTGGGTTGAAAATACACTCGCCTTCTCTCCGCCGGTAGCCTCGAAGTTCTTTTCGAGAAATGTACCTAATGTCACAAACCATCCTCCCCAGATAAAAAACTCAAGAAACATCATCGTGGACAATTGGATGCGGGTGGTTGATTTCATGTGGAAGCCTGTTTATTGATTCGTTAGTTCTGCAAAAAATGCTTTGTGAGAACTAAATGTACTATTTTTAAATACCATTTTGCTTTTTGCTTATCACATTTTAATTCACATGATAATTTCAAACGTTTGCAATGCAGGGTCGTAAATTAAGGATGGGAATGATAGGTGGTGGCAAGGATGCTTTCATTGGTGCCATACATCGAATCGCGTTGAATATGGATGGCCAGGTCGAGCTGGTGGCAGGGGCATTAAGTATTAACCCCGAGATAGCTATAGAATCAGGAACCGACCTATTCCTCGATAAAGATCGCATCTATACCGACTATAAGGTCATGCTCGAGAAAGAGGCTGCAATGCCTGCTGAAAAACGAATCGACTTCGTCAGCATCGTTACTCCCAACTTCGTTCACTATGCTCCGGCCATCATGGCTCTTGAGAAAGGTTTTCATGTAGCCATTGAGAAGCCAATTACCTTCTCCCTTGAAGAAGCGAAAAGTCTAAAGGAGAAAGTAGATGAAACCGGTATGACTCTCCTGCTTACACATACTTATACGGGTTATCCCATGATCAAACAGGCGAAAGAAATGATTCGCTCCGGTATGTTTGGCAAGATCAGAAAAGTTTATGCCGAGTATCCCCAGGGATGGCTCAGTCAATTTATCGAAGGCAGTAATAAACAGGCAGCGTGGCGCACCGATCCCAAAAGGAGCGGGGCTGCTGGAGCGATGGGAGATATAGGAACGCACGCTTTCAACATGGCGGAATATGTCACGGGTCTGAAGGTAGCTAAGATATGTGCCGATCTCAACATAATGGTAGAAGGGCGAATGCTCGACGATGATGGCGCCGTTTTCCTGAAATTCGACAATGGTGCCACGGGTGTGTTGATGGCTACACAGGTCGCTGCGGGCGAAGAGAACAATGTAAAGATCCGCGTTTACGGCGAAACAGGCGGACTGGAATGGAAGCAGGAGGATGCGAATTCCTTATTGGTAAAATGGCTGAACAAGCCAACAGAAATTTATCGCGGGGGTGCTGGCTACCTTGGATCATTTGCGAAGCATAATTGTCGTACGCCCGCCGGCCACCCCGAAGGTTACCTCGAGGCATTCGCCAATCATTATCGCAATTTCGTATTGACAGTACGGGCAAGGATAAATAATGAACAGCCGAAACCAGAGTGGCTCGATTTTCCAGGAGTTGATGAGGGGATAAGGGGGATGGCGTTTATTGAAAATGTGGTGAAGGGTGGGAAGAGTGATAAGAAGTGGACGGAGTTTGAGGTGTAGGGTATCCCGCATGGGTTTCACGCAAAGGTTTCACGCAAAGGCGCAAAGTCTCGCCAAGACGCAAAGGGGAAAATGCTGTAGAATTAGTTTTATTTCACCTTGTGGAATTTCAGTAGGTCGGTAATTTTTCGGACGGCAAAGGGTTTCGCCAGATATGAAGATGACGGAGAATGAAATTGCGACGGCAGCGATAGACATTTGTTTTAAAATTCATGATCAATACGGTCCTGGGTTGTTTGAAAGCGTTTATGAAACGATATTCTGTTTTGAATGGGAGAAGACCAACCTTCCTTATGTTAGGCAGACTGGGATAAGAATTTATCACGAAGGGAGAGACATGGGTATCGGATTTATACCTGACCTTATTTTAGCCGATAAAGTTATTATTGAACTCAAATCAGTTGAAGGAATAGAAGATGTTCATCATAAACAACTATTGACATATTTGAGAATTACGGGACTGAAACTTGGCCTACTAATCAATTTCAATGTATCATATATTAAAAATGGAATTAGACGAATAGTCAATAATTTATAGTCGACACCGAAATGTATTCTTGGCGTCTTTGCGAAACTTTGCGTCTTTGCGTGAAACAAAAAAAATTAAACCGGCGCCTCTGCGCCTTTGCGTGAAACCATGACTACTATCAAAGGACCCGGAATTTTCCTCGCACAATTCCTGGCAGATAAAGCTCCCTTCAACAACCTCCGCTCCATTTGCTTATGGGCGGAAGCACTCGGCTTCAAGGCCGTGCAGATCCCCACGTGGGATAGCCGCTGTATCGACCTCCAGAGGGCCGCGGAGAGTAAGACCTACGCCGACGAAATAAAGGGCATAGTCAACGAATGCGGACTCGAGATATCTGAACTGTCAACTCACTTGCAGGGACAACTCGTCGCTGTTCACCCTGCTTATGATTCGCTTTTCGATGGCTTCGCTCCTTCGGACTTACGAGGTAATCCCGTTGGTAGAACGGAATGGGCTGTGCAACAATTGAAGTATGGCGCCAAGGCTTCCCAGCATATGGGACTTACGGCACATCCCACCTTCAGCGGATCGTTGCTATGGCATACTTTTCATCCATGGCCGCAGCGACCAGAGGGCCTTGTAGAGGAAGGCTTCAAAGAACTCGCAAGGAGATGGATGCCTATCCTCAATTATTTCGATGAGTGTGGGGTGGATGTCTGTTATGAGATACATCCCGGTGAGGATCTGTTCGACGGCGTTACTTACGAGATGTTTCTGGAGAAAGTTAATAACCATCCGAGAGCCTGCCTGCTTTATGACCCGTCACACTTCGTTTTGCAACAGCTCGATTATATTCAATATATAGATATTTATCATGAACGCATCAGGGCATTCCATGTAAAGGATGCGGAATTTAACCCGACGGGACGGCAGGGAACATTCGGTGGATACCAGAGTTGGTTGAACAGGGCGGGGAGATATCGGTCACCCGGGGACGGACAGGTAGATTTCAAGACGATCTTTAGCAAGTTGACGCAGTATGACTACAAAGGATGGGCGGTGATGGAATGGGAGTGCTGCCTCAAACATCCTGAAGATGGTGCGAGGGAAGGAGCGGAATTCATCCAGAGAAATATAATCCGTGTCACCGAAAAAGCGTTCGACGATTTTGCCGGAACTCAAACAGATGATAATTTTAACAGGACGGTGCTCGGATTAAAATAATTTATTCAACTTAACAACAGCCAAATGAAAAAACTTATTACCCTCGCTTGCATATTTGCTGCAGTCATGGCCTGCAATAACGATGACAGTAAGAGCATAGGAAAAGATAATAATGTCGCCGACGAGAAGACGGCACCCGCTGCAGTCGACAATAGTCAAAATCCCGATTACCAGAAAGGCCTGCAACTCGTGGCGACAAGTGACTGCCTAACCTGTCATAAGGTGGACGAGCGGATACAGGGCCCTACTTACAGGGAGGTTGCGAATAAATATGCCGGCATGACGGATACGATCGTAGGTCACCTCGCAGGGAAGATTATCAAGGGTGGAAGCGGGGTCTGGGGTGAAGTGCCAATGACACCGCACCCACAACTCTCAGAAGACGATGCTAAGGCAATGGTGAAATACATTTTACTACTTAAAAATTAATCCTGATGTTAAAACGATTGACAACTATAGCGAGCATATTCGCGTTCGTCGCCTGCAATAATGACGGTGATACTAAATCAACAGAGACCGATACTACCTTAACTACTAAAACCGAGACAACTGTGGCTGTACTTACCGATGCAGAGAAGACTGATGGTTGGCAAGCTCTGTTTGACGGACAGAGTTCGAGTGGATGGCACAAATACGGGGGTGGACCTGTTGGTTCGGCATGGAAAATATCTGATGGGATGTTATGGCTCGATACCTCGGCAAAATCCAGTGATGGCAAGATTGCCGGCGGGGGCGACATCGTTTCGAATGAGGATTTTGAAAATTTCCATCTTAAGCTGGAGTGGAAGATCTCATCAAGAGGCAACAGCGGAGTCATGTTTTACGTAAACGAGGATACTGTGAAATATAAAAGGCCATATGAGACGGGACCTGAGATGCAAATACTGGATAATGATGGTCATGCCGATGGAAAAATTACTAAGCATAGGGCGGGTGACCTATATGATCTCATCTCTTGCACAAGGGAAACCGTTAAGCCAGTTGGCGAATGGAATCTTGCTGAAATCAAATCAATGAATGGTCAGCTCGAGTTTTACCTGAATGGTGAAAAGGTTGTGGCAACTACTATGTGGGATGATAATTGGAAGAAGATGGTCGCAGGAAGCAAATTTAAGGAATGGAAGGACTTCGGCACCTATAAGAGTGGTAAGATATGCCTGCAGGATCATGATAACCTTGTTACTTATCGAAACATACGCATAAAGAGACTCTAAGCTTACAAGCTACGATCACTCATGAGCCATTTCAACGTTGCAATTAACGGGGAAATGGCTTATTTTTCTAGTACCTAAACCAACTGTTATGAACACAACGCTTTTTACCGACATCAACTGGCTGGCCGTATTAGTAGCTGCCATCGCCTATTTCGCGCTTGGTGCGATATGGTATTCTAAACTTCTATTTGCTCCCAAGTGGGCGAGTCTCGTTGGATTGAATATGAATTCTACCGACAAGAGCAAGGGTTTTGCGGGAATGATGGTAGCATCGTTTGTCCTTATTCTCATCACCTGTATCGCGCTCGCCATCCTGGTCGTACGAATGGATTTATTCATTCTTGGATCGGCGTTAAGGCTTGGAGCGCTTACGGGAATCTGCTTCGCAACGACTGCAGTTGCAATCTCCTTCATCTATGAGAGCAGGCCTCTTGCGCTGTACTTTATCGACTGCGGGTATCATGTTGCCGGGCACCTGGTAGCGGCGATCATTTTGGTGATGTGGCGGGCGTGAGAAGTGAATAGTCAATGGTGAGTGGACACCGTTTATAGAATTGTCCCTTTGCTAGGTATAGTGGGCCTTGTAGAGGCTACTCACCATTCACCACTCCCTATTCACCCCACTGACCATTGACCACTCACCACTCACTATTCGCTATTCAACCTTCGTAATCTTGAGTACATTCGTCGGCAAGTGCAGATGTACCGGCGTGCTACCCGTGCTTACTACAATATCACCACCCTTGACAAATCCTCTTTCTTTAAGGATCGTGATCTGGTCGAAGAAGATATCATCGAGGCTGTCTTCCTCATCGTAATAGAATGCACGAACTCCCCAGCTAAGGCTAAGCTGGTTGACAAGTGATCTTTCCTTAGTAAAAATGTAGAGAGGCGACTTGGGTCGATAACTGCTTAGCATAAATCCGGTATAACCGCTTTCCGTCATTCCCAGGAGTGCATCAGCATTACAATCCTTCGCCAGGTTGCACGCATTATAACAGATGGCGTCACTTAGGAAAGAAGGGGAGTGAGCCTGCGGTTGCAACACCTCTTCCAGGTTATAGCGATAATCTGTCTTCTCAACTTCTTCAATGATCTTGCACATCGTCTGTACAACAAGTGCTGGGTGGAGACCTGTCGCAGTCTCGCCACTTAGCATTACAGCATCAGCGCCTTCGAGTACCGCATTGGCCACATCAGTAATCTCGCTACGGTTTGGCTTGATCCGGTCAATCATACTTTCCATCATCTGTGTCGCCACGATCACGGGCTTGGCACGGTGAAGGCATTTACGGATAAGTTGTTTTTGAATGAGTGGAACCTTTTCAATTGGCAGCTCTACACCCAGGTCACCACGAGCTACCATGATCCCATCTGATTCTATGATGATATCGCGTATGTTCGTGAGCGCTTCTGGTTTCTCTATCTTGGCAATGATCTTTGTCTTGCTCTTGTGCTTGTCTAGGATGCCGCGTAACTGTGTAATGTCGGCCACCTTTCGTACAAATGACAATGCGACCCAGTCCAGTTTCTGTTCAATGATGAAGTCAAGATCTACAAGGTCTTTATCTGTCAGAGCCGGAAGTGAAATCTGTGTGTCGGGAAGGTTGATCCCTTTCTTCGACGAGAGTATTCCTCCCATCGTTACTACTACCTGTACGTCGTTATTGGGAAGGATCTTCTGGACCTTCACTTCCAACTTGCCATCATCGATCATGATGATATTGCCGGGTATTACGTCGTTGTGCAGGTCAGGATACGATACATAGATCCTCTCCTTCGTTCCAACCAATTTCTCATTTGTAAAGGTGAGGATATCACCGGGAATGATCGGTAACGCGTTGTTGATGATTTCGCCTACACGCAATTTGGGGCCCTGGAGGTCACCAAGGATAGCGATGTTGTAAGGTTGGGTCTTGTTGATCTTACGAATGTGTTCGATGATCTTGGACTTGTCTTCATGTGCACCATGAGAAAAATTCAGACGGAATACATTCACACCAGCCTGGACCAGTTCAAGAAGTTTTTCGTACGTGTCGCAAGCGGGGCCAACAGTGGCAACTATTTTAGTGCGATGGTTCGTGTGCTGCAGACCAGCATCTTTATCCATCTCTTTGTGGTAATACTTTTCAGCCTTCTTCGCCATAATTAGGTTGTTTCGATTGATTGGTTATTGGTTTCTTTCAGATGGCAGGAGCACATTGGCTAACTACGAAGCCAGGATCTTCACGATCTTCATCCACTCCTCGCTGATATTTGCTTTATTCTTCACAGCTTTTTCAAGGGGTATATAGTGCATCCTGTTGTTAAGAATGCCGACAAAGACATTGTGTCTTCCTTCCATGAGGCACTCGACAGCATGATAACCCATTCTACTAGCGATGAGCCTGTCGATTCCGGTGGGGGATCCTCCTCGTTGTATGTGACCGAGTATGGCAACCCTGATCTCTGCCTTAGGGAGGTTTTCCTGTAATACTTTCTGAACCTCGTTAGCGCCGCCAAACTCATCACCTTCTGCCACGACAATCAGGTTAACGAGTTTCTTCCGACGTTCTTTCTCCTGAAGTGAGAGAATGATATCATTCATATTTGTCTTACGCTCGGGAATGAGGATGTTCTCGGCGCCGGTGGCAATACCGCTATGTAAGGCGATGTATCCAGCATCACGACCCATGACCTCGATGATGAAGATGCGGTCGTGCGCATCCATGGTATCTCTGATCTTGTCGATGGCGCCGATGGCAGTATTAACTGCTGTGTCGAATCCAATGGTATAGTCGCTGCCGTGGATATCCTTGTCGATCGTACCGGCGATACCTACGCAGGGGATGTCGAATTCCTGGCTGAATTTAACGGCTCCGCGGAAGGAGCCATCGCCTCCGATGATGACGAGCCCATTGATGCCGCGTTTCTTCAGCACTTCATATGCTCTCTTTCGACCGGGCGCTTCATAGAATTCCTTGCATCTCGCGGTCTTGAGTATGGTTCCACCGCGCTGGATAATGTTGGCGACCGAACGCCCTTCCATTTTTGAAATATCATCTTCGATCAGGCCCTGGTAACCACGCATGATGCCGTGGACTTCCAGACCATGATAAAGTCCTGTACGTACAACAGCCCTGATGGCTGCATTCATACCCGGCGAATCACCTCCTGACGTAAGAACTCCAATCTTAGTAACTTTTTTTGCCATTAATTATTTCCAATAACCGTTTGTAATAAAATGATTAAGATAAGCAGCAATCATAGAAACAGTACCGGAGTTTCAAAAATAAGATTTTGTTTTTGATTGTGTGTTTATGATACACATTATCTGCGCATATTGGCACGAATAGGTGTTAGCACATGGCCATTGAGAGGAAAATACAGCCCATTATGATCAAAAAAGGGTGAGTGGTGAGTTGTGAGTGGTCAATGGAGTATTTGATTCGAAATGTCTAAAAAGTTTCATACATAGTTAAGCCACTCACCATTCACCATTGACCACTCACAATCATGTTTTCCCACCACAATCTCCTAACTTTATCGATACAAAAAGATGCATATGAAAAGAATAACCTGGTTCTTAACCCTTTCCCTCCCTATGATAGCAAATGCCCAGCTAAAATACCCCGAGACCCACAAGAAAGAAGTCGTCACCGACTACCATGGAACTACCATCACCGATCCATATCAATGGCTCGAGGACGACAATAGCGAGAATACTAAGGAGTGGGTTAAAGAACAGAATTCAGTAACCTTCGATTACCTGGCAACTATTCCGTATCGCGAGCGGATAAAAAAAAGACTCGCATTACTTTGGAACTATCCCCGCTACTCATCACCATATAAGAAAGCAGAATATTATTATTACTACAAGAATGACGGCCTCCAGAATCAATCCGTCCTTTACCGCCAGAAAGGGCTCGACGGAGAACCAGAAGTATTTCTCGACCCGAATACCCTGAATAAAGATGGCATCGCCGCGTTAGGCAGCCTCAGCTTCAGCAAGAACAGCAAATACGTCGCGTATTCGGTCGCCATCGCGGGTAGCGACTGGCAAGACATTTTCGTGATGGAGACGGCAACGAAAAAATTAGTGTCTGACAAAGTCGAGTGGACGAAATTCGGAGGAGCAAATTGGAATGGCGATGAAGGTTTTTACTACAGTGGTTATGATAAACCCGATGAGAAAACAAAGCTCAGTAAGGCGAACGAGTTTCACAAAGTATTCTATCACAAGATAGGAACCCCCCAATCGGAAGACAAACTCGTGTTCGAAGATAAAAAGCATCCACTCCGTTATCATGGTGCTGGTCTCACCGTGATCCTGCCAGGTGTGCGCGTTGTCGGGATG
>JACMKU010000208.1 GCA_014379965.1 Chitinophagaceae bacterium | reverse complement strand
CAAGAAAGATTTAAGCGTCATATTCAAGCTAAGGAAGATCATTAAGAGCTTCGAGCCTGATATCATTCACTCATGGGGTTCCATGGCGAGTGTATACCTGAGCATGGTTCGGTTGTTTACTCCCAATAGCGCCTTTATCAATGGGACTATCGCCGATGCATATCCAGGAAGTCTGTTAGATAGATTATATGTGAGGACGAGGCTGACTGCTCCTTTTTCGAAAGTGATATTGGCCAACTCAAAGGCCGGGATCAAGGCATACAAGGTATCGCCACATAAAGCAGTTTGCATCTACAATGGTATTGATCTTACCAGGTTTAAAAACCTGAAGCCGGCTCAGCAGGTAGAGCAGCAATTGCTTGGACGTGCAAAGGGAAACAGTTTCATCGCGGCAATGATAGGTGCCTTCGAAGACCGCAAAGACTATGATACGCTAATAAAAGCTGCAGTGAAGCTATGTACTTCCAATTCGCGGGCCATATTCTTCCTGATAGGCGAAGGGTCGCTGCTCGAGAGTATCCGGGAGCAGGTACCAGAGAGATTTATTGGCAACCAGATACACTTCCTTGGTTCGAGGCATGATATCGAATCTATATTGCAGATTGTCGATGCAGGATTATTGATCACCCCATGTGAAGGCATATCGAATTCCATCATGGAATATATGGCATCCGGCAAGCCGGTGATTGCGTCAAGGGAAGGCGGTACTCCAGAATTAGTTATCGATGGAGAAACCGGTTACCTCGTGGATCAGAAAGCAAGCGAGCAGATCATTGAGAAGATGCAGCTCCTTATGAGTGATCCCGCAATGGCGAAAGAGATGGGAAGAAAGGGACAGCAGCGCATACATGATCATTTCGACATCGCGAAAATGACTGGATCATATATCCAGCTATATCACCAACATAAACGACAAAAGGGGAAAGTACCTAATCGTAGGATGTTTCCATTTTTGAAATCAACCAGCTATTAATATGTGCGGAATTCTCGGATGCATAAATTTTAACTACAAGCCCGGTTCACTCGATTCTATCAGTCATCGTGGCCCCGATGGCAGCGGTGTAAAGAAATTTGCCGTAGGTAAACACGAGGTTACACTGGCCCACCGTAGGCTTTCCATTATTGACGTTAGCGAAAATGGCGCCCAACCGATGCCTTCGGGTGATGGCAATTCCTTTATCACCTTCAACGGAGAGATATACAACCACGCGACGCTAAAACCTAAGATGAAGTTCACCGCATTCCGCGGCCACTCAGATACGGAGACGCTTGTTAACTTCTTTAATGAACAAAGCATCGGCGGAAATCTTAAAGAACTGAATGGAATTTTTGGCTTCGCGATATTGGACATTAAGAATAAGAAACTATTTCTGACAAGAGATCGGTTCGGGGTAAAGCCCGTTTATTATTATTTTAAAGACAACCAACTGGTGTTCTCCTCCGAGATACGACCATTCAAGTCGTATATCGATATGGTCTACGATCGCGAAAACGTGATAGAAGGACTCAAAATGAGATACGTCGGCGCACCCGATACTATTTACACCGACATCCAGAAAGTGGAACCGGGTCAGCTGCTCACTTTCGACCTAAGCAAAGACAACATATCCCTCACTAAAGAATATTATGTCAAAACCCTGAAGATGGGCTCCCGTAAGCAGGAGACTGCTTCGCTGGTAAAAGAATATGGAGATTTATTCGAACAGGCAGTCGAGCGCCAGTTGATGTCCGATGTTGAATTGGGCGTGTTGTTAAGCGGCGGCATCGATTCTGCACTTGTTGCTGCGGTTGCCAAGGATAAGTCTGACAAACCTCTTAAGACTTTCACAGTAGGGTTTGCAGAAGGTCTTTTCGAGTCCGACGAGATTGCGATGGCTAAAGAAACGGCAGACACGCTCAAGATTGACAATATTCACGTTCGCGTGGATTTCATCGACTTTATAGAAGATCTAAAGAAAATAATCAGGATAGTAGAAGAGCCAATTGCTACTAACTCTATCATCCCGATGTATTCGCTTTCTAAGCTCGCCTCGCAACATGTTAAAGTTGTGTTAAGCGGCCAGGGGGCTGATGAACCTCTATATGGCTATAGAAAGTACAAGGGATTAATTTTCCTTCAACACCTCGAAAAGTACAGTTTCCTACGCAAAGGGTTGAGACTAACGGGCATTAGGAATTCGAGCAAGGAAGATGTAAGGCGGTTTTATGACGCAGCCGTGGAAAAGGACATGCTTGTTGCATATAGAGAGTACAACAGTATTACTTCTGGTAACGAGCTTGGTAGGTTACTTAATAAGAATGGCCAAACTGATACGGGTACGATACTCGAAAAGAAGCAGGGATTATTTAAAGAAAAATGGAATGCGAGGATACCTTCTGGCACATCCATGATCTCATTCCCTTATCTGGATCTACGTAACTCCCTGGCCGATGACTTGCTTATGTATACGGATAAGTTGATGATGCATTTTAGTGTGGAGGCGAGGGTGCCCATTCTGGATAATGATCTGATAGAATTTATCGAATCATTGCATCATACTTATAAGCTCAGTTTTTCAAAGGGAAAGATCATTCATAAGCAATTTGCGGAGGCTTATCTGCCTTCCTCCATCATACATCGTAAGAAAATTGGCTTTGCTACGCCTGCAGCAAAATGGTATAGTACGCATAAGCAATTAATAGAAGATATAATCTGCTCTAATAAAGAGATGGCACGTATATTCAATGTTAATGCTATTCGCGAAATTCTAAATACGAATGCGCAGAACCAAAATGGAGAAAAGCAAATTCTTCTATTATTATCGCTTTCGTTACTGATGGAATAAGCTATTCACATTTCATTAGCAGTTATCCACGTTACGCTAAATAACTACTAACACTCAGGCCCTTCGCTTAGGTGAGACTAAGTATTTCTAATTAATAAAATACACATTGTTGATTTAAGTTAAGCATCGTAGTGCATTGTTGATTTAAGTTAATTGTTTACGGCATTGTTGTTGGCTATTGCGGCAAAAACAATATCCAATATGAAAGCCAAACAATTTTTGCTTAACAGCAAAGCCCTGGTTGCAGCCATTTTCTCCGCTGCAATCTTTTTCGCCGGTTGCAAAAAAGACGATGCAATGGCAGAAACAACTCCAGAAGTTTCCTTATCTACAGAGGCCACTGAAGCTACTGCTTCAGCAACAGCGGTTCGCGCTCTCGAAGGATATGGTGCTACAACTCTTGGGGGCACAGGTAAAACTGTGTATCGTGTAACTAACCTCAACTCCTCGGGTTCAGGGTCGTTTATGGCCGCCCTCGGAAGTAACAGGACGATTGTTTTCGATGTAGCAGGTACAATCAACAACTTCTCTTATACAGGTTATAATGTTACCAACCTTACTATCGATGGTACAACGGCGCCTTCGCCTGGTATCACGGTCAGCGGCGGTAGTAGCAATGGTATTGCGTTTGAAGATGGATGCCATGACATCATTGTTAAGAACATCCGTGTGAGAAACATGGGTAACGATGGTTTCGCCGTAACAAACGGAGCCTACAATATCGTTTTCGACCACGTTTCTTCTTCAGGTAACCACGATGGTAACCTGGATGTTACTGCAGGTGCATATAATGTTACCGTGCAGTACAGTCTTCTTGGTGGCGGTGCCTCTGACTGGTCGGGTAATATGTTGATTGCATATACGCCTACTAGAAATGTCAGTGTTCACCACAACTTATTATTAAGCAAAACAACTGGTGGCGTTGGGGAAAGAAACCCAATGGTACACTCTTCAAATGGTTCTCCTGGTTCCAACATGATGGTTGACTTCAGGAATAACCTCGTATACAACTGGGGTCGTAATGGCGGTACTGGCTCAGGCTATGGTACTGGTATCGATTACGAGGGTACAGCAAATGTGATCAACAACTTTTACCAGAGCGCAGCTGCTGCAAGTTCAGCGGTTAGCATGGATCCAGATCCTACAGCTGGTAGTGGTTCACAGGCATATATTGCCGGTAACGTTAGTGGTAACTCAGGTGTGAATCCTAATAGCGGAAGCAACCGTGCGATGTATCCTATCACAGGTGGTGGTGTTGTAACTACTCAATCAGCTTGTGAGGCAGCGACTATCGTTCGTGCTGAAGCAGGTGCACAACCCCTGGATGCAATCGATCAGGCATTGATCGCGCAGGTTTCATTGACTGCTTGCGGAACAGTTCCTCCGAGCAACCAGGCGCCAACAGTTAGCGCAGGTTCAAACAACTCAATAACACTTCCGACTAGTTCGGTTACTCTTACAGGTACAGCTTCAGATCCCGATGGCACCATCTCTTCTTATGCATGGACAAAGACATCAGGCCCTGCTGCAACTATCGGTAGCCCGTCAAGTGTAAGCACTACGGTATCTGGCTTAACCGCTGGTACATATGTTTTCAATCTTAGGGTGACAGACAATGGTGGCTTAACTGCTAACAGCAGTGTAACAGTTACTGTAGCTGCAGCTTCTGGAACTAATCAAAATCCGGTTTCGAATGCGGGTCCCGATAAGGCCGTCACCTTGCCAACCAACTCAACTACATTGACTGGTTCAGCAACAGATGATGTTCAGGTAGCGTCGTATTACTGGGAGAAGGTATCAGGTCCAAGTGGCGGAGCGATCACTAGCCCGACTAGCGCAACTACAACTATCACTGGGTTGAATGTAGGTACTTATGTTTATAACCTTAGGGCGACTGACAATGTCGGTGCGACTAGCAATGATGCCGTAAACGTTGTCGTTAGCGGTTCAGGCACTCCTCCTCCGATAAACACTAACCCTATCTCTAATGCAGGTGCTGATAAGTCAATCACATTGCCAACAAATTCAGTTACGCTGAATGGTTCAGGAACTGACAACGGTGGTTCGATCGCTGGTTACCTTTGGGAGAAGATCTCTGGTCCTTCAGGTGGCTCGATCTCTAGCCCGAACAGTGCAACTACGAACATCACTGGTTTGAACGCTGGTACATATGTTTATAACCTCAGGGTTACTGACAACCAGGGTGCGACTGGAAATGACGGTGTTACAATCGTTGTGAACGGCGTAACAACACCTCCTCCTGTTGGATATGGAACTTTGTTGTATACACAGCTCTATGATGTTTCGTCTTCAGTGAATACATCGGGCGGTATCAGGAATACACGCTCTACTTCGTTGTATAAGACTGGTCCTGGTTCATTCAGGTCTGAAGTAAGATATGCTGACCGAAATCTCAACAATGGATATCGTGGTGAGATGGCTTACCAGGGTACAACTTACAACCCAACTGAAGGTGTGATCGAGTACGATGTATACTATCAGGGTTGGAAGAATTGGGGCGGCGGTGGTTCAACCATCCTCTGGCAGCCAACAACGAGCGGTGCGAGTGCGGTAGTAGGTCTCCAGAACTATGATGGTAATTTCAAGGTTGTTCGTGCCATCGGTAGCACGGTCACTCAGCAGTCTGGTACTCTGAGGGCAGTAGCTCCAAACACATGGTACAAGATGCGTTGGGAGGTGAAGTGGTCTAGCAGCTCAGATGGTTACATCAGGCTCTACATCGACAACGTGTTGTACTATTCATTCACAGGACAAACAACCGACGGTAGTGGTACACCATACCTCAAAGTAGGTCAGAACAGGTGGAGCATCACTTCAGGTTCTAACTCTGTAGTTCATTACGATAATCTTAGAATCTATCAAAAATAATTAGCAACGACGGGCCTGGACGAATGACCCAGGCAATGGACAAAGTCTCTGATTAAAAGGCATCCCCGGGCAAAAAACCCGGGGCTTTGCCTTTTTGACTTTGATGAAATAAAGATGGTCGTTTTACTTGCACCTCCCAGTAATTATTTGTATTTTTCGCTCGTATAATTACGACCCTAACCTAAAAACTGTTTATGTCCGTACACCCAATCGCCCTCCTGGTTTCTACACCAGCCGTGGAAAGAATTGAGGGCTACCTGATTAGCCGGGCTATCCATTTTATTAGCACCGGGTTTAGCTATCCAGATATCGCATTGCAAGACGTTCAACCTGCCTTTCCGGCCGCGCTTCGTCGTCCCAATCATATCTCTGCGAATTCGTAAAAATACGCACCAGTTCTGGCCACCATCGGCCCCACTATCCCATTGAAACCGGCATCAGTTGCAATCTCCTATGAGCCACCGAACGCAATCATGATGATAACCGGCACTACTTATTTGCATGTCTTTTCGCTGGCCCTGGCGCCAGCCGCCATTAAATTTCCCTTCGGGGGTAAGGCTACTGCCATGCCATATGTATTGATCGCCGCACCAATAAACCAAGCATGGGCCTTATAAAAAAATATTCAGATAAACTCTACCTCAAGCAATGGGGCCTCGGCTTTCTGAGGGGAAGCATTGCGGATATTATCCGTAATAAGACTACTGACCTGAGCTTCGACTGGATGACCCTCGAAGACCAGGGCATCTCTCATGCAGATCCTTTTATTTTCCGAACAGATGATGGTCGACTTAACATTCTCTTCGAAAGCGTGAGCACCTATCACTTAGATGGCAAAATATCTCTGATGGTCTGCAACGACCGTCTCGACCCCGTGCTCCAGAAGGTAATACTCGATACAAATGATCACCTCTCTTACCCATTCGTATACAAAGAGAACGGAAGGATATATGTTTTCCCTGAAAATGCCTTTGGGGGTTCGCTCAATTGTTACGAGTTCGACCAGGTGCAGCGAAGTTTTATCAACAAGAAAGAAATCATTAATCTTCCCATCATCGATCCGACCATCCTGAAGTTCGAAGGGAAATATTGGCTCTTCGCAACGATGCTCGGCGACACACTAAATAGTGACCTGCATATTTTCTATTCGGATAGCCTGTTAGGCCCATATCAACCGCATGCAGGCAACCCTGTTAAGCAGGCACTTGATGGATCCCGCCCTGCGGGCAATTTCATTATCGTTGATGGTGAAATCTACAGACCCACGCAAAACTGTGGCAACTATTATGGTGAGTCAATCACCATCAATAGAGTCACAACGCTAACCACTTCCGAATTCAACGAAGAGGCACACATGGTGATCGAGCCAAACAGAAACGACGAATTCAATTATGGTATCCACACGATAAATGTGGTTGATGATATAATTATTGTTGATGGGCAGAAGGGACATTTCCAGCCGGTACAACAACTAGGCAGGAAGCTTAAAACCATTTTCACATAAAACAAGCGCATTCCATACACCAGTTTATGTCGTCAAGCTTTAATAACATATTGTACATAGGCCCGGACCACAAAAATCATAGGGGCGGCATTGGTGCTGTTCTCAGTATTTATTCAAAGAGTATTGCACCATTCAATTTCATACCCACGCTGTCGTACAAGAACAAGTTCTATGAACTCTTCTTTTTCGCGGGGTCGTTGCTGAAGGTGGTGATAGCCTTGTTGACGAATTGGAAAATAAAAATCGTTCACATCCATGGCGCGAAGGAAGGAAGTATCATGCGCAAGTTTGTCATCGGTTTTATCGCCCGGAAGATCTTTGGCAAGAAAATTATCTTTCACATACACGCTGGTGGATTCGATGAGTATTTCGATCGCGGTGGAAAGTTTTACCGTTACATGTGCAGGTTCCTCGTCAACAATTCTGAGGCACTCGTCGTGCTTTCGGAGAGATGGAACGAATTCTTCGCGAAGAACTTCAAGGTGAAGAAGCTCATCGTTATCAAGAATCCAGTGGAACATAAAACAGTAAGACCCGTGGTACAGGCGAAGGATTCGTCAATCGTGACGTTCCTGTTCCTGGGACGCATAGCCGATCATAAAGGAATATTCGACCTCATCGACCTGGTCATTGCCGAACAAGCAGATCTCCGTGGAAAGTGCAAGTTCCTGATCGGCGGAAATCACGAAGTGGATCGACTTAAGAAAGCAATTACCGATGGTGGCATCGAGGACATGGCCGAATATATTGGTTGGGTGCAGCACGAGGAGAAAGATCATTATCTATCGTCTTGCGATTATTTCATCCTCCCGACATACGAGGAAGGAATGCCCATGACGATTCTCGAAGCATTTAGCTTCGGCAAGCCAGTGATCACTACACCCGTGGGAAGCATCCCGGAAGTGGTGGAGCACAACAAGAACGGTATACTCTTCAACCCAGGTGACATGGTCCAGTTGAAACGGATCCTTTTTGAAGTGATCAACGACAGGTCGGGATATGCAGCCATGAGAAATAATGCAATGAACGCAGCAGTCAGTTACTACCCGGAAAGCATAAAACAGGAATTAGAAAAACTTTACTCTGAAATAGCTTAATATGACAGGCAGATTAAAATGGTATTATAGCCGGTTAAGTACGATGAACTTCCGGGAACTCTTCTTCAGAGCGGCGCAAATGCAACAGCGTTCACTGGAGAAGATATTTCCACCGAGACCGCTGTATCGCCAGGTATCTATCAATAAGACGAACCTCGCATTTACGTTCCCTGAGACGGATACGGCCTCTCCTTTCCTCATCTTCGGCCACCCGCTGACGATTGATGACCGGATGGACTTTCACAAAGACTTTCTATCTGGCAAGAGCTTTCCTCTTACGTTCTCAAAGTCGATCGACATTCGCTCCGACAGGTTCGGTAGCGCAAAGGTTGTTTGGGAAGTGAACAGGCTTGAATTCCTGTTGCCATTGCTTATCGAATACACGCAGACACGTGATCGTAAGAAATTGGATCTATTCGTGGATATCATGACGACTTGGGCTCGCCAGAACCCATACTTGAAAGGAATTAACTGGTATAGTAACATCGAAGTAAACCTCCGATTGATCAATTGGTACTGGTGCTGGGTGCTACTGGAAAACGACGAAGTGTGGCAGCGTGATAGCGAATACCAGGTTTTTAGAGATAATATCTGGCTTCCGCTCGTCTATACACATTGCGTATATAGCTCGAAGAATCCGTCGTTTCATTCATCTGCAAACAACCATCTCATCGCCGAGTATACTGGGCTGTTCATGGCTTCTACATTGTGGAAATTCGATGAATCTGAAGTATGGTTGAAGAAAAGCCGTAAAGGGCTCGAAAATGAAATTCAGAAACAACATAGCGAGAAAGGTGTCAACAAGGAAGAGGCGTCTGGTTATATCCAGTTCATTACAGACTTCTTCCTATTGTCTTACATCGCCGCCGAGCAGGCAGGAATGCCCTTTTCAAAGGCCTATACGAACACGTTGCGTTCGATATGTACCTACATCAACAATCTTCTCGATATGCACGGGAATCATCCCAAGTATGGCGATGAGGATGATGGTAGGGTATTGTTGCCAGATGGAGATGCAACTTCAAATAACTTCCTCTCGATCCTTAATACGGCTGCGGTTATCTTCCACAAACCGGAATTCAAGCGTTGTGGATCATCATGGGATGTGAAGTCGCAATTGCTAACAACACATGTAAATGGCAAGGCTACATGGGACGCTTTCAACTTCCACCGTTCTCCAACATCTTCGATGTTTTACGAGAAGGAAGGACACTTCATAATGCGCAAACATTCAGGCATCGATAAAGAGATATATTGTCATTTCGATGCAGCCCCGCTAGGCTATCTATCTATCGCCGCCCATGGTCATGCGGATGCGCTATCAGTAATTGTACACATCGACGGCTATCCATTCCTCGTAGATCCAGGCACGTTTGCCTATCATACACACGCCGAATGGAGGAAGTATTTCGTAAGCACACTTGCTCATAACACCGTTACAATTAATAGTACGGACCAGGCACAGTTATCTGGGCCAACTCTATGGCTGAACCATTACAAGGCTTCGCCTCTTACCACTCACTCCACTCGTGAAAGCGATGTGGTGACTGCTACACACAATGGCTATCGCAAAGACAACATGTCGCATACCAGAACCATCGAGTTCGATAAGGAGAAAGACTTCTTCAAGATCACTGACCTTGTAGAATCGCAGCAGGCGGTGTATTCGTTGCATGTTCCGTTTCACCTTCATCCCGATGTGCATGTACTTGAAATGACAGGTAACTCATATATCCTTGGCCGCAAGGAAACAGCTTCCACCATGGAGCTGACCTTCGACCGTGCACTTTGCACTATGGCCATCCAGGGATCGGACGATGAAACACTCGGCTGGTATTCGCCATCATTCATGAAGAAGCAGAAGTCGATTGTGATAATGGGAGAACTAACATCAAACAAGCAATCTTTAACCCTAACCACATACATCAAAATCATAAACCGACCATGAACATTAGCATTTTTGGTTTAGGCTATGTAGGCTGTGTCAGCCTAGGATGCCTGGCCCGCAACGGACATAACGTGATAGGCGTTGATGTCAGCGAAACGAAAGTCAACCAGATCAATTCTGGTTTGGCTACCATAATTGAAAAAGATATTGATCATATCATCCGCGAGGAGCACAACAAATGTCGTATTTCCGCCACCACCGATTACGCGAAGGCTATCCTGGAGACAGAGGTATCAATAATCGCGGTGGGTACACCTTCTAGTAATACCGGGCATCTAAACCTTCAGTACATCTTTAAGGTTGCTGAGAATTTCGGTCGTATCCTTCGTGGGAAAGAAGAATTCCACGTAATCGCCATCAGGTCTACGGTTCTTCCTGGAACATCTGCCAAGTTTGCCGACATCATCGAGGAGTTTTCGGGAAAGAAAAGAAATGTCGATTTCGCCATGGTGTCGAATCCTGAGTTCCTTCGCGAAGGAACCGCGGTTCATGATTACTACCACCCTCCTGTTACACTCCTTGGTTCAGAGCATCCTGGAGCGGCGGAGAAAGTGGCTTCACTCTATCGCCAGTTGCCAGCTGAAGTGATCATCACTGAAGTTAAGGTCGCGGAGCTGATGAAGTATGTAAACAATACCTTCCACGCTTTGAAAGTTTCCTTCGCTAACGAGATAGGCAATATTTGCTCTGCGCTCCAGGTAGATTCTCATAAGGTGATGGAGATTTTCTGCTCCGACAAGGTGTTGAATATTTCTCCCTATTATTTCAAACCCGGGTTCGCTTATGGAGGTTCCTGCCTGCCTAAGGACCTGAAAGGCCTGCAAACACTCGCTCACGACCATTATGTAAAGACGCCTCTCATCGAGAGCATCGATAAGACGAATGAGATACAGATCAGCCGTGCAGTTGAAATCATCCAGCAGAGCAAGAAGAGAAAACTGGGATTCCTCGGACTGAGCTTTAAGGCAGGTACGGATGACCTGCGTAACTCTCCAGCGGTGTCGCTGATCGAAACTCTACTTGGAAAGGGATACGAGATCGCCATTTATGATAAGAACGTACACCTGTCAAACCTGACCGGTACGAACAAGGAATATATAGACACACACATCCCACATCTTTCCAAACTGATGAAGGCACAGATCAGCGACCTGATGAAGGAATCCGACCTGATCGTAGTGAACAATAAGGAAAAAGAATATGTAGACGTGCTAATGAATGTAGAGACAGAACATCCCATCCTCGATATGGTGAGACTGCCGGATGAAATAAGATCGAAGAAGAACTATAAAGGAATTAACTGGTAAAACTGAGAGCTATGTTTTCTGGAAAACACATATTGATCGTGGTGGAGAACCTGCCCCTTCCTTTCGACAGGAGGGTATGGCAAGAGGCCAACACACTTAAGGATAGTGGCGCTGAGGTTTCGGTGATCTGTCCAAAGATGAAGGGATACACCAAGTCGTATGAGTGTATCAACGGCATTCATATCTATCGTCATCCATTGCCCCTCGAAGCAAGCGGTGCCTGGGGATACATGCGCGAATACTTTGCAGCACTGTTCTGGGAGTTCTTCCTTTCCTGGAAGATTTTCTTCAAGAAACGTTTTCATGTGATCCAGGGATGTAACCCACCGGACCTGATCTTCCTGGTCTCATGGTTCTTTAAGCCTTTCGGCGTAAAGTATGTATTCGACCATCATGATATCAACCCAGAGCTGTACATCGCCAAGTATAACAAGAAAGGACTTTTCTATAAGTTCCTTCTTTGGGCTGAGCGGCTAACGTTCATGACCGCCAACTATAGCATCGCGACAAATGAAAGCTATCGCGAGATCGCCATTACAAGAGGAAAAATGCCTGCGGATAAAGTAACGGTAGTACGAAGCGGCCCCAAACTCGATCGCCTGAAATTGGCGGACGGAAATCAGAAGTATAAGAAAGGAAGAAAATATCTCGTCGGCTATGTAGGTGTCATTGGCGAACAGGAAGGCATCGACCTGCTTCTGGCCTCTGCCAGGCATATTGTCGATCACCGGCAGGATATCCAGTTCGCCATCGTGGGTGGTGGTACCGATGTGGAGAAGTTGAAATTAATGTCTGCGGAAATGGGTCTTCAAGAATATGTTGACTTCTACGGCAGAGTAGACGATGCGACGCTCGTAGACGTCTTGAACACCGCAGATATTTGCGTGAATCCAGATAAGCCGACGGTGATGAATAACCTGTCGACGATGAACAAGATTATGGAGTACATGGCGCTGAAGAAGGCCATCGTGCAATACGACCTTAAGGAAGGCAGGGTATCCGCACAGGGTGCTTCACTCTACGCCATTAATACTGATACAACGGATTTTGGAAACAAGATCACATGGCTGCTCGATAATGAGTCTGAAAGGACGAAGATGGGTGAGTATGGTTACCAGCGCATCATTACCGAGCTCTCCTGGGATTATGAAAAAAACAAGCTAATCGATTTTTATAAAAAGGTTCTAAAGACAAAACCAGTCGTCGAACCTGACCGTAAGTTGAAGACGTCTCCGAACTATACTTCGTAAGACGAGTTCCCCCATCTATCCTACTGACCGAGCCGAGATTTTATCCTACCGATAGGCCTTAAATAATACTTAAAGACGATCTCATGAATCAACGACTCGCCATCCTCCTGCGAATAAGCTTCGCAGTACTCGACCTGCTGGTTTTGAACATTGCGTTCATCATATGCCAGGTCATGTTCGAAGCGCATATATCAAATGTTGACAGGCTTCAGTACACCTACTTCTGGTTTTTCTGTAACCTGGCGTGGGTAATGCCAAGCTGGGGCATGAACATTTATAACGAACGGGACATTTACTCATTCGAGAAATTCTCCCGTCATACAATGCAGGCATTCGCCTATTTCCTTGGAATAGTGATGCTGTACATCGTATTCTATAAGCAGGCGGATCTGTCGCGTCTGTTTATCATCAGCGTATTGTCCTCATTTGCGACCAGCCTTCTCATTAACCGGTTTCTGCATCTTGCGCTTCAGCATGTCTTCCAGAACAAAGACCATATCGTGCGGAAGATCATGATCATCGGCTACAATGAAAGAGCAAGGAAGCTTGCCGCCTACCTCGAGCAGGAGCCCGTGAAGACGGAGATAGTAGGGTTTTGCGAGGACGAGAACAAGGTTCACGAACTATCCCACTACCCTATCATTAGCGGTTTGGACAATGTAATCGAGACTTCGAAGCAATACAAAGTCACAGAAATATTTTCGACAATTTCTCCTGAACAACAAAAAGGGATTTATACCTTGATGAATGAGGCCGATCAGGCCTGCATACGGTTCCGAATCATACCGGATCTGAACCAGTTTATCCGCAAGCCCGTCCATATCGATTACCTCAATGATATGCCGGTACTCTCCTTGCGCAAGGAACCCCTCGATGATGTGGGCAATAGAATCAAGAAACGAGTATATGACATCATCGTGAGTGCATTGGTGATCGTGCTGATCCTCTCCTGGCTCGTACCGCTCATCTCATTGCTCATTTGGCTCGAGTCACGCGGACCAGTTTTCTTCGTACAGCAACGAAGCGGTAAGAATGGCGAAATATTCAATTGCATTAAATTCCGAAGCATGCGTGTGAACAGGGATGCCAATGAAAAACAGGCGACCAAACACGATAACCGTATCACGAAAATGGGTAAGTTCATGCGCAAGACAAACATCGATGAGCTTCCGCAATTCTTTAATGTATTTATGAGCGACATGAGTATCGTCGGTCCGCGTCCGCACATGCTGAAACACACAGATGATTACTCGAAACTGATCAAGCAATACATGATCCGCCATTTCCTGAAACCCGGGATCACTGGCTGGGCGCAGATAAATGGATTCCGTGGTGAGACCAGGACAGTCAAGGACATGAACGATCGCGTACAATATGATCTTTGGTACCTGGAGAATTGGAGCCTCTGGCTGGATACACGGGTAATCCTTCTGACGGCGTTTAATATGGCGAAGGGTGAGAAGAATGCATACTGAGGCGAGTGGCTTGCATGGCTAGTGGGTAGTAGCTAGTGGCTAGTGGGGATTAGGTCGATTAGTCTTTCTATACTTGAAGGAATCGGTAATTAGGAATTGGTTTCTTCAAAATGAACTGCATTTACATACGTAAACGACTTGAGCCCACTAGTGACCAGGAATAAACGCGTTCGAATTAAACCCCCACTAGCCACTCCCTACTAGCCACTAGCCAGCAGGATACTAGCCACTAGCTAGCAGAATAGGTTTTTCCCTAACTCAGACAGAGTAATTTTTCCCTTTTTGCCCACAGAAGCCGCCGATTTATCAAGATTGAGCGGATGGCAGGACAAATTTCACGAGATGGTGTATATCTTAGGGCCATATCGATTAGACATCTAATGAGAAAATTACTGCTGACCCTAATACCACTGATACTGATGCACGTCGCCATTGGGCAAACGGGCCAGCGCACACCGATACTGAGGGCGTTCACTCCTAAAATTCAGACGATTAATCACAAGCTTGGCGACAGGATTTTACAGATCAAGACTTATCAATACGGCAGCAAGTCTAACGTGGTGTATGTCAATTTGCACGATGACGAGGTAACCGCGATCCACGGCGCGAAGAAACAGTTGGAGCGCAAGCCTGGTCTATTGATAAAGATCGAGAATAATAAGAGCCGGAATATCCGATTCAGAATGGATGGTCAATACTATACTTTCGACCCCAATCGCATATTCTCCCGTTCCGGCATTACACAAACTCTCACCATGTATGGACGTGTGAGTCCAAAAGCAATTAACGAAGTAGAGAAATTCGCTAATCAGCTTTTACAACTAATTCCAAAAGAAGTATACTGCATCATCGCCCTCCATAATAATACAAATGGCAAATATTCGGTCAATAGCTACCTCCCGGGAAATATTCGTGAGAAGGATGCGAGAGGACTTTATGTAAACCCCGAAGAAGATCCTGATGATATTTTCCTAACCACTGATAGTCTTTTATTTTCGCTGCTCGCGGAAGATCAGTATAATGTGATACTCCAGGATAACGCGCGGGCGAAGAGAGATGGGTCACTTAGCATATACTGTGGTGAGCGGAATATCCGGTATTTGAACTGCGAGACTGAACATGGTCGCGACCTGCAGTACCAACAGATGATCATGATTGCAGCGGGACATATCGACAGCACTATGCGTAGGGCAGATGTCATCGCTTATAACTATAAACTCGTGCCTAATACAACAGGTCTCTCTCCCAAGACCAATACGGAGATCATGTTCGGCGAAAAGAAAGTAGGTCTGATTCGTTCTGTCACCACCGATTCCAGCTGGGCTACCATAGGCAAGCTGGAAGTCAACAAAGACTTTCCCCTCTATTCAAATATGGAAGTATTATTCTTTCCTTCCAATCCCCAATCCTCCCGATTCGAGGTTCGCATTGATCCCACTCGCGAAAGAGAACTTCTCGATCCAACTACAACTACGGTTAATATAAGAGCAGTTAAGTAAATCATTCCCGCATTCCCTATGCTTTGGCAGGCACATCCCGCCTTCGATACGCTTCGGCGGGCACAGCCCAATTCCTGATTCCTGATTCCTGATTCCTGATTCCCGATTCCACCCCCGCGCCCGCTCTCGCTTCAATTCATCCCTTTCTTCTTTCAATTCATTCACGCACGGATTTTTATGCCGTATACATCCCGATACCTTGCGTCAAAATCAAAACCATGACAAAAAGGTTCGCAATCATCATACTGCTCCTCGCAGGTAGTTTTATGGCCGAGGCCCAACTAGGCGGTCTGCTTAACAAGGTTAAGAATAAAGCAAAGGATCGTGTTGACCGGAAAGTAGACAATGAAATAGATAAAACGTTCGATAAAGCCGAAGGCAAAGAAACGCAACCAGCTCCGAACAATACTCCAGCGACGAAGGGCGAGACGACTAAAGCTGTAAAGGAAGAGGACAACGATATCAAAAGCTATTCAAAGTTCGATTTCATCCCGGGTGATTCGATCATCTACGCGGAAGATTTCCAACAAGACGTCGTAGGCGAATTTCCACTCAATTGGAATACGGGCGGAAAAGGCGACGTGGTCACTCTTAGCAGTTATCCTGGCAAATGGTTGCGCCTTTACGAGAACTCATCATATCTCACTTCAAATAAGAAGCTATTCTCCAAAAACTTCACGCTCGAATTCGATGTCATCTTCCAGATGAAAAACACGGGATACACCTATCCAATGTTTTCCTTCGGATTCTTTGCGAGTGGTGAAGATTCAACAACTGATAATCAGTTCCTCACTCACCCGGCTGCCAACCAGTCGTCCGAAGTGCTGCTACGCCTCGGATCGGGAAATTCTACATACACTACCATCTATTCCAATGCGAAGGGAAAGAGACAATTCGTCTCGGAGATCCAGGAGTTTCCAAACCTGGAAAAGTATTATGGCAAAGTATCCGACGTAGCTGTACACGTCCAGGAATCAAGGATCCGCGTGTGGGTGAACGGTGAGAAGAAATATGATCTTCCAAAAGCGTTAGCCACTGACTATATCTTCAACCAGCTTTATTTCAAACTCAGTTCATCCAGCTATAAGGATGACGAACTCGGTTTTTATGTCAGCAACGTCAAGGTCGCTACAGGAAAACCCGATACTCGTCACAAGCTTGTCGAGGAAGGAAAGTTCTCAACAACGGGTATACTCTTCGACTTCCAAAGCGCCGTCATCAAACCCGAATCATATGGGGTGGTTAAAGAGATCGCGAGTGTACTGAAAGATAATGGCCCCTTAAGGATCAAAGTGATCGGTCATACCAGCAATGATGGAGATGACAATGCCAATATGGAGCTCTCGAAGAAAAGAGCGAGTGCGGTCAAAGACCTGCTTACAACGGAGTTTGGTATAGAAGCTTCGCGATTGGAGACTGAGGGCAAAGGTGAGACACAACCGATAGCGGACAACAAGACGAAGGAAGGAAAGACAGCAAACCGTCGCGTCGAATTCATCAAGTTATAATCATCACCCATTTACATTTTCAACTGAATCTTTATGAGGTGGATGATATCGCTACTATCGCTCACAGCCTGTAGCTTGCTTTTCGCATCGAATACGATCAACTTTATGCCGATGGCGAAGAACGATGAGCGGCCCTTTTCTGACTCTGTCAACAATGATCCCACGTTTGCCGCTTTCGTTTCTGATTTCAAGCGTAGTAATTATTACCTTGTTGATCTGGAACTGATCATACAGGAGAAACAGGCAACGGAGTTCAGACTGGGAAAATCAAGCCAGGGTAGGAAGATTCCAGCGTACTACATTCCGGGCACCAGCAATCATCGTGCGTTGGTGATAGGTGGAGTACACGGATCCGAATTATCGTCGGTAGAAGTAGCCTATAATCTCCTATCCATGCTGAGGAAGGGTAAGACACCTTACTATTCGGTAGTCATTATCCCATCCCTGTTCCCTGATAACGCAATGAGGGCAATGCAGATGCCCGACCAGATTGGAAGTGTCTCAAATATTGGGAGATATACTTTTTCTGAGGCCGTCGATCCTAACAGGCAGATGCCCACACCTGGCAAACCCTATGATGAGGAAACACGTCGCGACCATGTAGGAAGAATAATTGAACAGGAAAATCAGCTGTTGCTGGAACTAATCCAGGTGTTCAAGCCACAACGCGTAGCCAATCTTCACGCGATCAGAGACATGGGTTATGGGGGCGTATACGCCGACCCGCGCACGGATCATCGAGGGATCGCCCTTGGTTATACTTCCGATAGCAGCCTCGCCGTCGACATAGCTATGATGATTCACCGTAGTGGTGGAAATGTATATGGAAATCGACTGAGCAAACATCCGACAGCTCTTTACTATAAAGACCCGACACCGGTAGCACCTGGACAACTGCAGAAAAGAAACATGACGGGTACGGTGCTCGTTGCCAAAAGAGGTAGTGGCGTATCGCTTGGGACCTGGGGCTCGACTGCGGTAGTAGATGAATCCAATCCGTCGAACAACCGGGATGCCATGCGAATCCTGACATTCGAATATCCCGGATACAAGCGTCCCCAGGACTACAAAACCCCGGCCCAACAACTACTCCAGCAAAAACAGGTCGGCCTTTTTGCAGAGGCGATCGCGAAAATATTCTTAGGAGACTATTACGCGGAGGCGGTGAGTGGTCATCGGTGAATGGTGAGTAGTGAATGGTGAGTGAGTCGTTTATAATTGATCTTGTCCCACGAATGGAACTTGAATAATCAAACTGTACTCACTACTCACTACTCACCATTCACAGCTGACCACTGACCACTGGCCCTCACGAAAAACCATAGAGCGAGAAACAGAGCGGGAGCGAGGGTTACATCCTCGCTCCCGCTCTGTTTCTCGCTCTACAATTCATCCGCCCTTTCCCCCAATCCAACCACACAGTCATTGTCACAGCGTAGTCACGGACATAATTTGCACAAGATTTAAAAAATCAAAACCTCATTAAATGGAAATCAAAATCAGCTTATTCATCACATTGGTACTCTATACCGCCGTCACGAGCCAGAGCCTGTTTTATATACTGGCCATGTCTAACGTCACGAAGAACATGCAGCCTGCTACATATATCGAATCGAGGAAACTGCTCGACAAGAATTTGCAGCACAGTTTGAGGACGGTGTATTACCTCGCACTAGCTTCCTCAATCATCCTCGTATCGTTTTGCGTCACCAATTCGTCGGGATTGCTTTTTATCTGTTCGATCGTCGCACTGATCTTCCTGGTCCTGGATATTGTGCTTTCACTGAAAGGAAACGTGCCACTGAACAAGACGATCAACACATGGACATCATCGAACTACCCTGCTAACTGGAAGGAATACCGTACGAAATGGTTTAACATTTATACCGTCCGGCAGACAGCGAACATCATCGGTTTTCTTAGCCTACTGTCAGGATTGGTATTCGGCATATAAACTAAAACCAACAATTTTTAAAAAAGTAAAAGATGAAAAAGTCAGTTCTATTTCTCGCTGTCATGGTATGTGCAGTAGGCATCGCACTCGTAGCCTGTACAGATGATTCCTCAAAAAGCGATTCTTATGCAGTCGTAATTAGCCAGGATAGCCTTGTCAAACGTGGTAGTTACCTGGTCAATGCCATTGGTTGTGATGATTGTCACTCACCAAAGACCTTCGGTCCTCAAGGTCCTGAGCTCGTTATGGACAAGCGATTCGGTGGCCACCAGGCGAACACTCCCATAGGAAAGCCTAACGTGGGAGTAATGAAAGACGGATACATGTTGTTTGGTATGGACCTTACCTATGCAGTTGGACCCTGGGGCATGTCCTATGCCGCGAATATCAGTTCGGATCCAACAGGTATCGGAAACTGGACGGAAGCGCAATTCATCACTGCCATCCGCGAAGGAAAGTCGAAGGGCTTGAAAGAAGGCCGGCAGTTGCTACCTCCTATGCCGTGGTTCGTTTATAAGAACCTCGATGACGTTGACCTCAAGGCCATCTTTGCTTATCTAAAGACATCGAAGCCTGTAAACAATCTGGTGCCTGGACCGAAGGCAATCACAGAACTCTAAGCAACATCAAAAAGATTATTATGAAAAATCGAATAGCATTCGCCACATTCCTACTGGTATGTGCGGCGATCATTGGTTCGGCAATCTATGCAGGCCGAAACCATCCTGAGAATTGCCGGGAGTGCAAGCTCGCCTACGGAAAGTATAATCCAGTTAGCGACAAGTTCGCAGAGGCTTGCCCGGATAGAAAGTAGCCGTGCTAATAAGCGGGAATTGGGAATTGGGAATTAGGAATTGGGAATCGGGAATTGGGTCAGACGATTGAAAAGTGTTTACAACTGTGAAGACCCGATTCCCGATTCCCAATTCCCGATTCCTGGTTTTAAGCTTTTACTTATTATAGAGCGGCTGGTACAATTGAATGTAAAAGTCACCGGGCACTTTGAAGAAGGTCACCAGGCCATAGCCCTGATCTTCTATCTCACCTTTAAACTCGACGCCCTTTGCCTTTAACGAATCGACTGTCTTCTGCAAGTCGTCACAGTAGAAACAGATATCCGTCGTACCAGAGTGCCTGCCCTGTTGCCCCGTAGGGTCTGAAGGATGACAGCCCATATCTGCCTCGGGGAGATCAAAGATCAACCAGCCATTGCCAACATCCGTTGCCTTGAGGTCAAGCATCTCGCGAAGGAAAATGCGAAGGCCGGCAGCGTCCGAACTGTAAAACATGGTGTGTACGCCTTTGATCATGGTTTAAATAGTTTACGGGGTTAAAGGGTTTAAAGGTTTAATAGTTTAAGGGTTTAAAGGTTCTGAAATTTGAGGCTTCAAATCTGTTTTGAATAACCGTTAAACCATTAAACTTTTAAACTCCAAAATTCTCCAACTAAAATGTTAAACCTAGCCTCCGCGCTGCGATACAACCGGCGCTTCTTTTACATAAAGATCCTTTTCCAGCACATCCAAAATGAAGTCAGCGAGGTTTGCTCGGCTAACGACGAGGCGAGGCGTAGGTTGGTTGCGAAAGCTGACGATTATTTCTTTTTTCCGGGTGGAATTAACCAGACCTACGGCGCGAACAGCTGTCCAGTCTAAACCGCTTTCGCGGGCAAGGGCTTCCTGTCTCGCATGGTCATCATAAGGGTAGCGAATATTGCTATGCTCAATGAACCACCTGAACCACCCAGGAATCTCGCTCCTCGTATCGGCTACCCCCCACGCAAAGGTGAAGATGACGCGCCGGATATCGAAGCATGGAGCAACCTCAATGATATTCGACATCGAAGTCGATAGAAAATCCCTGGGAGTACGTAGCGGCGCCCAGGGGACATCATTTGTTCTTGAAATATTAAGAGCGCTCAGGATAGCCGTGCAATTATACATGGAACTAGAGAGGGCAACTTTATCCAGTGGAGTTCCTTCGAATAGAGTCAATCGCGGATGCTGTATGTGGACTTTAGCTTTATTACGGACAAGGGCATTGACATAGTACCCTCGCGAAAGCGCCTTCTCAAGTAACAGTTTGCCTGTGCGACCAGAGCTGCCAAGGAGAAGAATGTGCATGTGGGAGAAATTAGTGACAATATTAGAAAAAACTGTTTAAAGCGTTTAACGTTTAAGGGTTTAATGTTTAACGTTCTTCGGATCGACCATTCCGTGAGTATGTCGCCGTTGTTGGTGTTAGAGGCTTAAAAAAGGCTCAGGCATTACTGCCCAAGCCCTACCCTATGAAAAAACTAACTACCTACTGCCTATAAAACTCCGTGAATATTTTGTTTCAGCAACCTGGCCGACCAGCGGTCCTTCAGTATCACTACGAGGAGAAACAGAATCATGTTCTTCATAACTGTTGAGTTTGATTGTGGAAAATTGTTTTAGGTCTGGTTTTATGGTTTACTGGTTTAAGGGTTTAATAGTTTAATGGTTCTTCAATCCGGGTTTTCCCTAACATTTTGAACATGCGATCTAAAAGAACTCTTAAACCCTTAAACTCTTAAACTTTTAAACGTTACACACCATCGCCTCCGGTTAGCCCCTCACGCCAGCATCGCCCCCTCCGTTAGCCCCTCCAGCACCTGGCGGAACCTTCTCTCGGTCAGTTCCTTCTCTGCTGTCACAAACAAGGATTGAAATACTACTTCCGGTGCACTCTTCTCTACTCCGCGAAGCCATCCGGTTATCTCTGCGTTGTTTAATCCTCTCATCATCCATTTGCTGTACTGTAGCATATATTCCTGGGGAATCGCTGCAACGATCTGTTGGCTGATGTTCATCAATTGCTCATCCTTGTAATAACGCCAGAGGATGGGATTGATGACCTCTTCTTCCTTCATCATATGCTCGATGTTAAACACCATGAATTTTAAGAAAGCCGACTGCACAAGCTTACCCGCTTCCGCCTTTATTGTAATTACTTCACCGGCCTCGTATTGCGCAATCGCATTTTGCAGCGCCTGTCCCAGGATATGATCCTGCACGTGTTCCTTCTCAAAGGCATCCTTGACTGAGGGTTCGAATTTTTCAATAACAGGAAATACAAACGTATCCTCGCTGTGTGCATGTTTTTCGAAAAGCCGGACGACATCGTTGATCCTGTCAATTACATCCTCTGCTTCATCCACGTTCCAGAAATCAGTATGCTGCACTTGCAGGGCGGTCTCAAACAATAAAGCTTTTAACCCTTTGTGAACCTGGAGAAACATGTTGTACCGTTGCATAAAATAGGTTTAATGATTAATGATTTTGATTGAATAAAATTAGGCTACCAAAATGCAGCTGACAATCACCTCATGAATGAGTTGTGCTCTATACCGAATGAGTTGAGAGCATATTTCCCGAAACCAAAACCATTCAAGCTTGATTTTAGTCAATTCAACTTCGTTTACCTCAATTCAGGCATGGCTTTTCACAATTTGCGCATTGGTGAATTATATTTGATGACCAAACCAAGCGCCATTTTGTTTGCAAGATTCATCTATTCCGCTTTATTGATACTCACCCTGTTTGAGCTAGAGGCGCAACCCAGGCGGCAGTTCCTTTTCTCACACCTCGGAACGAGGAATGGGCTAATCTCGAACCAGATCATGTCCGTAGCCCAGGATGACCGAGGCTTCATCTGGATCGCCACACTCAATGGATTGCAACGATACGACGGTCGTCGATTCATCACCTTCCAACATCGCATTGGTGACCCCTACTCCCTACCCAACAACGCCGTACACAGCCTTTACATTGATAGGAAAAACCGGTTGTGGATGAAACTGGGTGAAAACAGGCTGGGTTACATGACCGTAAATGACAACAAGTTTCACGAAGTACCGGTGCGCTATCCAGAGATGACATTGCGCAATTCGGACAGCCGTTTCATACAGGACAACAAGGGAAACTTACTACTAATACTGACTGGATTCACTGTATTCACGTTTGACGAAACAGCTAATGAGTTCGCGACAAAGTACAATCCATTTCCGCTTCCAGCGAAATGGAAAGCCCTTGACCTTTCACAGGATTACCTTCACAATAATTATTGGATCGCTTGCGACTCGGGTCTCGTCAAGTACGACCCTGCTAAAAAGGAAATGTCGTATCGTGGTCACAATCTTTCCAACGATCCGGTAATAGCGGTATTCTCCGAGGCCAAATTCCTGTTTGCGCCCTATCTTGACAGGTCAGGCCGATTCTGGTTGCTTTCATGGCCACCGAGGAGTGCTTCCCGCTTTTATAGCTATGATATTAAGAAGCGGAAACTGATGGATTGGGATCCCGCATTCAATGTCCTACTGAAGGGCAAATACCATGAGACGGTGGGGGTAAGAGAACAAAAGGACAGTACGATCTGGGTATATGGCAACAACCTGTTCGCCACATTCAACGAAAAGAAGAAAGGCTTCGAACTCATTGAAAGTAATCTCCCGGGAGAGTTCAGTATTCGTTACGATGCCGTGCGAGGTATCTTCGAAGACCGCGAAAACAATTTGTGGGTTGCGGCGAATAAGGGTCTCTTTAGGTTCAATCCTGCAGGACAATTCTTCCGCACGGTTCCGAGCGTAAGATATAAAGAAGACACAATCTACACTCCAGATATTGCTGACATACTTCAGACGAGAGATGGAGATATTCTAACAGCAAGTTGGGGCAGCGGGGTTTTTTCTTACGATAACGACATGAACCCGATTCGCCGTGACTATTTAGACCACTCGAGGCGGATGGGAGAAGGTCTTACCTGGTGCATTGTGGAGCGTCCCAATGGCGACATATGGCGCGGTAACCAGGATGGTACTCTATTCATCACTTCTGCAGATAGGAAACGCACAGAGAAGATTCGAGATCCGATTTTTAAGGGTAGTACAATCCGGCAAATCACGGAAGATAAGAAAGGTAACCTCTGGCTTGGTACTCAATCCGGACTATTGGTAAAATGGGATGCAGAGAAAAATAGCTTCTCGCAGGCTAATAAATTCGGGAGCATCATATTCCGGCTCTACACGGATAACCAGGGAGATATTTGGGTCTGTACGCGCGGCCATGGCGTATTTCGTATAAACCCATCTGATGGAAAGGTTATTACAAACTATACAGCAGATGGGCCCCGTAATACGAGACTGTTATTGACAAGTGCGAATGACATCATCCAATTTGATGATAGCTTGTATATGATTGCAAGTGGTGCACTAAACATTTTGAATATTCGTACACAACAAATCCGGTACTTTTCGTCTGATAACGGTCTACCCTCGAACTCGGTCTCCAATGTAGTAAAGGATAACCTCGGCCAGGTATGGCTTACTACTGAGAGTGGGATTTGCACATATAACATAAGGACGGCTATAGCCATGACCTTCAATGAGAGTGATGGCCTTGAGAATACATCGTTCAATGGAGGATCCGCATGTGTGTTGAAAGATGGACGGATTGCCATCGGGACAGCGCACGACTTCATAGTATTCAATCCATCCGCAATAGCGCAAATTGAAGTGACACCTCCGAATGTGACCATCACAGGTTTCGCCGTTGGAAACAATTGGCTACAGGTGGATTCTTTGAAAAAGTTGTCGGAAATAAAACTGAAGTCGAATGAGAACGCAGTGACGATCGAATTCTCTACACTTACATTCCAGAATACATATGGCATCAGCTATATGATGGAGGGGCTCGATAAGACGTGGATCAGGCGCGCTTCGAGTCAAACTCAGGCGGTATATAATTATCTTCCCCCGGGTGACTACACATTCAAAGTGCGGAGCGAGAATGGAAACGGCGTCTATTCCCGGACGATCAACTTTCTAAAGATCGATGTGCAACCTCCTTTCTGGCGAACATGGTGGTTCTTCTGCCTGCTTGCCCTGGTGGTTGCGTCAATTATCTATTGGCTGGACAGGCAGCGGGTCAATAAATTGGTGGAACTACAGAATGTTCGCACCGAAATCGCCGCTAACCTGCACGAGGAGGTCAACACCACCCTCAATAACATTAATCTCCTTAGTGAAATGGCGAGGATCAAGGCAGATAAAGAAGTCGTGAGATCGAAGGAGTATATCGATCAGATAAGCAGCAAGAGCCATAACATGATCATCGCAATGGATGATATTCTTTGGAGCATCGATCCAAGGAATGACACGATGGAAAAATCTCTGCTTCGGATGATGGAGTTTACGGACTCACTCAAGCACCGCCACGCAGCCAGCATAGAGATGAGTATAGATAAGCGGGTACGCGCTCTTAAGTTAAACATGAAAACCCGACATGAGGCCTTTTTAATATTCAAGGAAGCTCTTCGTGTGATCGTTCAATACTCCGGAGGAAGGGATACTCAGATACACGTCGACCTTTTCAAGAACAAACTTTCCGTCAGATTGCAGGACTCCACAGCTACACTGGATAAGCATGAGGCGGAGATCGATAGCATGATCAGGGACATGAATGAAAGGTCGACTGCGATTGGGGCAGATTTAGATGTTCAATATGATAAGAGGGGTATTGCGATTATTTTACTTGTACCGGTCCGATGAGATTTCACGCAAAGACGCAAAGGCGCAGAGATTAATCTATTTTAGTCCGATCAAATGTTTATTGTAATTATATACAAAACAATTCTTCCCTCTTCGCCTTTGCGCCTTTGCGTGAACCCCTTTGTCCTGCGACTTTTCACTTTACCCATATTACTCTCATTCTTCTTCCTCCCTTACCAGTTGAATGGTCAGCAGGCAAAACACTATGCATTCACCCACTATGGCAGCTCTGCAGGCGTTGCGTCAAATGAAGTATTGACCGTTGACCAGGATGATGAAGGTTATTTATGGATCGGCAGCACCAACGGGTTGCAGCGCTTCGATGGAGTTAGGTTCAAGACATTCAGAAATCGAAAGAATGATCCGACTTCAATCCCCGCGAACTTCGTATCAGAAATAATGATCGACAAGAAGAAGAACATGTGGATACAGGCGGGAGGTGACAAGGTCGGTATCTTCGACACCAAGAGCTTTACGTTCCGCGAGGTTCCCATGCGTCCATCACAGGAGGTGTGGACGAAGGCAGCTAAGGGATTCGTGCAAGACGAGTATGGCAATGTCTTTATCGTGATCGCCAATCTTGAACTGCTGACCTACAACGAACAGAAGAACGAATTTTCTCCGGCGCATAATTTCATAACGTTTCCCCGCGACTGGGGAATTGTCGGTTTGCTACAGGAACCGGGTACACAGAAATACTGGGTTGGAACGCAACGCGGAATGGCAGTATACAACCGCGCCACTAAGAATCTGAGTTATCATGGGCATAACGTAGAAAAGGAAGACTTGATAGAACAACTCGGATCACTCACCGGAACGGCTATCGCGAAGATGGATGATCAGAAACGACTGTGGTTCGCTACTTGGGAGAATGGAGCGCCGACGATGTATGCATATAGTTTTCCTAAGAAGAAATTCGTCCTAAGACAGTTCAGCCTACTTCCCAATATTAAAGGTTATCACGAACTCGGACCGATGCTCAACCAGAAAGATGGATCGATATGGATCGGTGGCCTGGGTGTCTTTGGAAAATTCCTGGAAAATGAGAAGCAATTTGAACTGGTTCATAATGGGTATGAGAACGAACAAAGCATCGCTTACAACCGAATTTCCGACCTCTACGAAGACAGGGAGCAAAACATTTGGGTTGCTACGGGCAATAATGGCCTGTACCGCTTTACACCATCCGAACAGTTCTTTACCAACGTACGGCATATTAATCGTGTCAATGGGAATCTTGGTGAAGGAAGCATGATGTCCTTCGTTCGTACTCGGGAGGGCACTCTCCTGGCGGGTGCCTGGGGTGATGGAATTTATCATCTCGATATGAACTTCAATATGCTCCCATTGAACATCCGAGGGTTCAATGAAAAGGCCACACCGTCGATGTGGAGTATGTTTGCGTCGAAGGACAACAATACAATTTGGATTGGTGCGCAACCAGGCATATTCAGACTGGACCAATCGAGGCGCGAAGCGACATTTTATAACCCTTCAGTGTTGCAGAACCGAACGGTGCGCCAGATCGCGGAGGATAATGAAGGAAACGTGTGGATTGGCACACAGAGTATCGGGCTTTATAAATGGACAAAAAAGAAAGGTCTAAAGCGATTTGAAGATGGTCTCGAAAATTTCAAGGATATTCCTTTAACGCAGATAATAAAGTTATTTGTCGATGGCAAAGGATACTTGTGGGTCTGTACCAGCAGTATTGGACTCTACGTGATAGATCCAACGAATGACAGAGTGATCCTTCATCTCGGCACGAAGGAAGCGCCAGAAAGAAGGTTGTTGTCGGATGGTGTAGCGTCTGTTTTGGAATACGATGACTCGACGCTCGCCATCGCAGCTAATGGACTGCATATATTTCACCGGGACAAACAAGTTGTTACCCGAACCATTTCACTTCCTCAATCAATTCCCGGAACCATTGCTGCGATGGAGAAAGATAGCCAGGGGTATCTGTGGGTGTCGATGACGAGTGGTATTTTTCGAGTGAATCCCAAAAATGAGATCTTCATTCACTTTGACAGGATTGATGGCATCGCGAATGACCACTTCACGGTAGCCGCTTCATACAAACTCCCCGATGGAAGGATCCTCTTCGGGGCAGACAACCAGATGGTGCATTTCGACCCCCTTGAGGTGCATATTAATGATCCGGCGCCGGAGGTTACGATTACTGGGTTCAAGTTGATGAGCCGGCCGTTGCGGATGGACTCACTCTTGAAAAGGCAATCGATCTTATTGGGGCCAGATGATAATTCCATTACCATTGAATTCTCAGGATTGAATTATAATGGGACCTACATTCTCAAATACAAGCTCGAGGGCCTTGATAAGGATTGGCTGAATGCTGACAATACCAACCAGGCGGTGTACTCCCATCTTCCGCCAGGCAACTATACTTTCTATGTGAAGAGTGAAGATGCCGAGGGCAAGTCTTCTAAGACTATCACGAAACTTCAGATAAAGGTCAATCCCCCATTCTGGAAGACGTGGTGGTTCTTCTGTCTGCTAGCATTAGTAGTGGCCGCTATAATCTACTGGCTCGACAAACAGCGCGTAAATAAGCTGATAGAGGTTCAAAACGTCCGAAGCGAGATCGCGGGAAATCTTCACGAGCAGGTAAACACGACACTTAGTAATATCAACCTCCTTAGCGAAATGGCGAGAATAAAGGCAGATAAGGATGTCGCGCGTTCGAAAGAATACATCGACCAGATCAGTATGAAGAGTCACAACATGATCACTGCGATGGACGACATCCTCTGGAGCATCGACCCTCGCAACGACAGTATGGAGAGATCCCTGTTGCGCATGATGGAATTCGCGGATTCGCTAAAGAAGAGATTTGGCGCCAGTATCGAACTGGCGTTGGATAAGAAGGTACGAACATTGCGGCTTGACATGAAGACGCGACACGAGGTATTCATCATCTTCAAGGAAGCACTGGGAATGATCGTGCAATACTCGGGAGGTAAGGAAACATTGATTCATGTGGATCTTTTCAAGAACAGGCTGTCAATGAAACTCCAGGACGCCACGGCGACGCTGGATAAAAATGTAACAGAGACCGAACTTGCGATCAAAGAGATGAACAATCGTGCAGCCTTCATCAGCGCCGACTTGGATGTGCAGTATGATAAAAGAGGGGTGGCGATTATTTTGTTGGTGCCCGTGAGCTGAAAACGTTTAACGTTTAAGGGTTTAACGTTTAACGTTCTTTCATTCGAGGCTGTCCTAATGATATGAAAATTCCAAAATCTGGAAAACACGGTTTAGAAAACGCTCTTTCTGCCGTAAGAACGTTAAACGTTAAACCCTTAAACGTTAAACCCTATTGAATGTCTGACCGCTAAGCAAGCGCTACTTTCCCATCCACTTCTTAAAATCCGTCACCTTCTCCCTACTCACGATTGATTCTTTGTCGACGGCGGGTTTGAGATGCAGCATGAGCCGATTTCCGAAATAGTCATGAATCTGGTCGACGCTATTGACGGAAATATAGAATGAACGGCTGATGCGGAAATACTTGTCAGGATCGAGCATGTCTTCTAGTTCGTCCATGGTGTAATCGACGACGAATTTCTTATTGTCTAGGGTCTTGAAAAAGTTGAGTCTGCCATCGCTAAAGAAATAAGCTATGTCGTCTACTTCGATTGACACTAACTTCTGCGCATGCTTTACGAGGAAGCGCTTGCGAAATTCCTTTGGCTGTAACTTTTGCTGCAGTTCTTTCACCAAGTTGTCAATGGTGACGTCAGTCTTCGGCTCATCGGTCTTGTAGAGGTCCTTCATCTGCTTGAGTTTTTGCAGTGCAGCCTCCAGGTCTTCTTTCTGTATAGGCTTAAGCAAATAGTCGATGCTATTTACCTTGAAAGCCTTAAGAGCATACTCATCGTATGAGGTAGTGAAAATTACAGGACTCTTAATTGTTGTCTGATTGAAGATCTCGAAGCTCTGTCCATCGGAAAGTTCAATATCCATCAGGATCAGATCGGGCGCCTGGTTTTCTTCCAGCCAGTTGACAGTAGAAAGGATGCTGTCCGTAACGGCAACCACCTCTGCATCGGGCTCTACGCCTGCCAGTGTCTTCCTGATTTTCTTTACCGCCAATTCTTCGTCTTCAACAATTAAGATTTTCATAAACTGTTATTTAGAGGTTAAGTTAGCTATTTGTTTTTGATGACTGGGCCGCGGTCCATCTTTTCTCGATGTTATTATCCCAGATTAAGGGTAACACGACCGTAAAATTCTTCGCGTCTTCCATGACATGAAATCCATTCTGCCCAAGGATCTGGTATTTCGTCTTGATGTTGTCGAGTCCTATTTTATTTGACGGCCCCTTGATGGTCCGGCGCTGAAGGTTATTGTTTACAATGAGCTTATTCCCAGCAGTTGTAAAGATGTCGATCATCAAGGGCTTATTCTTCGAAAGCACATTATGCTTCACTGCGTTCTCCACCAGCAATTGAAGACTTAACGAAGGCAGGAGATAATTGTCATAACGCTTGTCCGACTCCACCTGGAACTGTACCGCTTCGCCATGTCTCGTCTTAAGGAGGCGGAAATAGGACTCAATGAATTTCATTTCGTTCTCGAGGGTGGAGAGTCCTGCCTCGTTGTTGCGAAGCAGGTAGCGATATACTTTGCTCAACTCATCGAGAAACACTTCTGCCTTTTTTGGATCCTCGGCGATAAGCGATGAAAGCGTATTGAAACAATTGAAAAGAAAATGTGGATTTACCTGGCTTTTAAGCACATCGAATTCCTGCTGGAGCGACATCTGCGAGAGGAGTTCCTTCTCACCAAGGCTCTCTTTATGTTTTTCCATGATGTAGAGTGCCTCCCACAGTGTGGAGAACACTAGGTTCACCGCGAATCCAACCAGCAACCCTTTCAATAAGTCGTCGGTTGTGAGCCTGTAACCGAGGATGCTCATTCGATCATACAAGATAAAGACGAGGAGTATCGCCGGCGTCATCACAAAGATGTTTACCATGCACTTCAGGATGATGCGACGAGTACTCTGGCTGATCTCCGGGAAGCGCCGCTGGGCGTTGTGACTATAAAGAACATGTGCGTACCAGGTAAACACTCCCGCTATCCATATCAAAGGAAATGATACCAGCCATATGCGGTAGTCCGTAAATAATCGATTACCATAGAGAATATGATTGAGGCCGAGGTCGATCAAGGGCATCGACGCCAGGAACGAATACCATTCAATACGTGTGGATTTCTCGAGTTTTATCATGCGACGACCTCCTCTTTACGGCTAATCAATGGCAAAATGATTCTCCGCTCCGTGCCGCTGTCGAATATCTCCACCGGTTTATCACTCATCAGCTGATACTTCTTTATGAGGTTGTCGAGCCCAGTCTCCTGGTCGCCGGTCTCCGTCAATATTTTCCTTTGTACATTATTCTTGATAACAATCTTGTTGTCGCCAGTTGAAGCAATAGTGATCTGCAGCGGTGATTGCTTGCTCGTCTTGTTTTGATACAATGCATTTTCCACAACTACCTGCAAGCTGAGCGGTGGGAGACTCTTTTCTTTATCCTGTTCCGTGACATCAAGCACGAGGTCAACCGCACTACCATACCTTGCTTTCAATAAAGAGAAATAGGACGTGATGAATTGGATCTCAGTTGTGAGTTTCACCAGCGGATCTTCGTCATTGCGAAGCATGTACCTATACACTTTGCTCATCTCGTCCAAAAACTTCTCGGCTTGTTCTGTATCCTCCTGGATGAGGCCGGATAGAGAGTTCAGGCTATTAAAAAGGAAATGCGGGTTCACCTGGCTTTTCAATCCTATGAGCTGGCTTTGCTTATAGGCCATCTTTAGTTCCTCTGTTTCCTTGAGGTTCGACTTCCAGTTCTCGAAACGATATATACCCTCGTTGAGGAAGGTGAGAAATATATTGAGGATGCCTGTCACGATATAGGCCCAGGTGAAGTTGTTCTCATCCCTCGTATCACCGACGAGGCCGATGAGATGGTAGATCTTATAAAGAAGGAAGATCAATAAAGCCGAAATGGTGAGGAAAAGCAGGATCATCATGATGGTACGCTGGAGGAAGTTTCCGTCGCCTGGCAGGCGCTGCCGGAAGGCAACGGCAATGTGTCCATATAGGATGAAACTGCCCGCCATGAAGAGGAATGTACCGGGAAGGGCGATGATCGGCACCCTGATCGATGAGAACATATCCGAACCAAAGATGATGACATTCAATAAGATAGAGAACGGAATCATCGTCCACAGCATAATGGCCAGGTCACGGGTGGTATAACGTGGAAGTTTTAACATCGTCTTTAGCAAATTACCATCTTTTGCCTAAGTATTTGAGGCACGCGGGCGTTGACTGCCAGAATCCTGTCATGAATTGTTGAAAATAGTGTTTGAATTGTATGGCCAGAAAGTGGTATGCAAGTCGGAAAGTCCGGAAGGCCGAAAGACCTGCCCAAAAATCGAATGTTCAAGTGAACGATCGAAATCCAGGGTGGTCTTTCGGACTTCCGGACTTTCGGACTTTCGGACTATTTCTACGATTCACTCCACCTTTTCGCCAAGTCATCCTTTACCTTCTTGTCTTCGCTCCCTTTCACATCCACCTTTACGTATAAATCAAAACCAGCCTGCACACCGGGCACAAACTTATTATCATGAACATAACCTTACAATCCTATTCAAGAAAAGCGGCAGTCGCTTTATTCGCGCTGTTGGCACTTGGCAGCGTTCTTCTATTCTCTGCCTTCAGGACGCAGGAGAGAATGACGGATGATGTATGGAAGATGCTAGGCATCTCCAGGCAATCAGCCGACGACAAGATCCAGAACAGTTTCATTAATGGATACCTGCACTATTACGGCGTAAAAAATATGAAGAACATCGCGGTCAATGATCGTGGGTCGATCGCGCGTGATCTGCTTACTTACACCAAGGACTTCATTGGTAGCTCGGCATTCAGGAAACAATATGATGATATGCGCAACTCCGCAAAGCCGGAAGCTCCTGAGCTGAAGACATTGCGTACCATTGAGCAGATACAAAAAGATGAGATTGCGAAAACTGAAAAGTCCATAAAGGACTCCGAAAAGACGATGAAGGATTTGCCAGATATTGCGAAGAGTCTTCAGCCGCTACTCGATTTGCTAAAGAAAAACCTGAAGGATTACCAGGATCCGAAGCATACCTATTTTTCGGCGATTGCTATGGGTGAAAAATACGACCAGGAAAACCAGATAAGAAGTCACTTTGAAAGAACGAAGCAGTGGGAGAAGAACTATCCTGAAAATGTAAATGACTTCGTTGCTGACCGACTCAAGCGCATGCTGGATGCAACGAAGGATATCGACTACGGTGCTGAACTCGTGGAAAAACAGGGTAAGAAAATATTTGTCAAGTCGGCTTATGAGTACAAGAACCAGGAGTGGAAGCAGGGCTTCCGTGCAGGGAAGAATGTGACCGAGACGGCCAGGGCATTCGCACAGAAATGGCTGGTTGAACTGAAGAAATAAGGTAAGAGGCTACATAAATATTCACATAAAAATGAGGCAGGATAAAATCACTGCCTCATTTTTTCTTTATACCAATAAACCACCACTATGTTGCTAAATTTCCCCAAATTACTCTTTCGCCCTGTTGCTTTTCAACAAAGCCACTAGTAGCAAAATGAATACAGCGCCGCCAACGATCCATACCCATGGTTGAGCATACCAATTATCTCCCTTAGTGTTTACGTCAACGTCTATATTCGCAGATTTTTCCTGTGCAAAGCTTACCATGCTGATAAATAAGCTAGTAAGAAACAATGCAGCTTTGGCTAACGTGTTGGTAATTGTCTTCATAAATAAATATTTTAGGTTTTGACTGTGCTAATACCAAAAGCATGCCCGACCGGGTGAATTTGCAGTTTAAGAGATGTCTGGTAATGGCAAGTTCAAAGATACTAACACCACCCTACCCTGTGAAATACCTTATGATTGATTCTTCAGCGTAGTTATCCGGTCGACCAATTGGTCTATATTAAATGGCTTCGTAAAAAAGGCGTCTGCCTGTGATTCTGTTATAGATTTAGAAGTAATATTCCCTGCTGAATAGAGTATGATGGGAATTTCCCTGTATTGATTAGACGACTTAATAGTTTGGCAAAGGTCGCGGCCGTCAGTGTCGCCGAGATAGATATCCAGTAAAATGACGTCGGGGCGTTTTTTCGAAACCGAGTCGATCAAAGATTTCCCTTCGTTGAGGCAGTCGACGCGCATGTTGTAATTGGACAGTGCCAGGGATATCATTTCAAGTAAATCCGGGTCATCGTCGACTATCAGGACATCGATCATGTATAGTTTGATTTACATTATTGTATTCAAATTCATGCCAACGCCTGTACAACATTAGAAACTAATGTTTTTGGAATGGTTTTCGCACCTAAAATTCCATACCCCACGAATTTACCTCACGACCTTAAATTAATATTCGCCCCCCATTATGATGGATGACATTACCAAACGGACGGTCATGCTTGCCGCCATTGTTGATTCTTCAGACGATGCAATAATAAGTAAAGATTTAAACAGTATAATTACCAGTTGGAATCGTGGAGCAGAATTGATATTCGGCTACACTGAACAGGAAGTTCTTGGGAAACATATTCAAATATTGATTCCCGAGGATCGTCTTCATGAGGAAGAGATGATCATCTCAAGATTAAAACAGGGACGCAAGATTGAACATTACGAGACGATAAGGGTCACAAAAACTGGACGCCTGGTAAATGTATCGCTAACAGTTTCCCCTATCATGGATTCAGACGGGACGACAGTGGGGGCTTCCAAAATCGCGCGTGATATCACAAGGCAAAAGCAGCAGGAAGAGCTGATCATGCAGTACAGCAATCGGCTGGAGATGATCATCTCCGTTGGCAAAACAATTTCATCTGAACTCGATATTGATTCCGTATTGCAAAAGGTAACCGATGCCACGACGCAATTATGTGGGGCTGCATTTGGAGCGTTTTTTTATAACAAGACTGATGAGCGGGGTAACTCTTATATGCTCTATACCTTATCTGGCGCACCGCGGGAAGCGTTTGAGAAATTTCCTATGCCTCGCAGCACTGACGTGTTTAAGACAACTTTCGATGGTGAAGGTATTTTCAGATCTGACGACATTACCAAAGATCCCAAGTATGGAAAGAACTCACCCTACCATGGTATGCCTGCTGGCCATCTGCCGGTAGTTAGCTATTTGGCGGTGCCGGTGTACTCAAAAAAAGGACTGGTAATCGGTGGACTATTCTTTGGGCACCCGAAAGCAGGTGTATTTAAAGAAGAACATGAACATTTAGTAGATGCAATAGCCATCCAGGCATCAATTGCCCTTACAAACGCCCAAGTATACCAGGAGGTGAGTGCTTTGAACTTGAAGAAAGATGAATTTATAGGGTTTGCCAGCCACGAGGTAAAAACCCCCATCACTACGATAAGTGGTTACCTGCAACTAGCTAAACAACGGCCTGAGCTGGCACCCGGTTTCTTCGAGAAAATGGAAAAACAGATTTTTCGATTACAGAATATCATCAATGATTTATTGGATATTTCCAAAATACAGGCGGGCAGACTTGACCTGAACTTCGAGCCGTCTACCGTACAGAGTCTTATAAGAGAGAGCATCGATGCGGTCGCGACCCCTGGGCGAAAGATAGAAGCTGAATGTCCGAAAGAAGATGTTATGATCAACATCGACCATCAAAAGATGTCACAGGTGGTGGTTAATCTTCTCTCTAATGCTATAAAATACTCTCCTGTGGATAGCCCAATATTTGTTCGTGCAATCCGGCTTGGGGATCAAATTAATATTAGCGTTAAGGACAGCGGCGTGGGTATATCGGCGGAACATGTAGCCAACATCTTCACGCAGTTTTACCGAATTACGAATTCACACAATGTGCAGGGAATCGGCCTGGGACTGTATATCGCAAAAGAAATCGTAGAGGCCCATCATGGCAAAATTTCGGTGGAGAGCAAGGAGGGGGAAGGGTCGGTATTTTGTGTGGAGTTTCCGATGGAGAGAAGGGGGTAGGATTTTGGAGGCGGGAGAATGGAGGCGGGAGACTGGAGGCGGGAGGCTGTACTGGATACTGGATAGCTCTATAGGTTG
>JACMKU010000207.1 GCA_014379965.1 Chitinophagaceae bacterium | reverse complement strand
TTCAGAAACCTTACAACCCGGATAATTTACGGAACACTTTGATGAATCTTCTTGTCAATTCGGAGAAGGCATCTCAAAGCGATATCCAGTAAACTGCCGCATATTGCTTGTCGATTATGAAGAAGGATTCTGCTTCACCCCTGGTGTCAACTGTCATTAAAATATTTTGCTCCGACTGTAACGTCCTTCCGTCTACCATGATGATCAAGCCCGTTTGTCCCGAGTACCTCCAGTGTACCTGCTGAAACTTTCCACAATCCAGTCCGGGACGATTTGCCTGTAAAGCAGCTCATTCTCCTTTAGTATCGCGAAACGGCTTCTGCTCGATCACGACGTCAAATGAGAACCGTATGTTTCTCATCCTTCAAGCAATTTTCTCCCTCGTTCAGCATCTTGATACGGTGCGAATAGTTGCATTTCTGTAATGAATACCTGACATACTGGGTGCCAATTGTGTGCTATTTAATGTTTGAAGAGAATAAAAAGACTGTGTGTATGATTGAGGGTCCACTAAACTGAACCAAGAGCAGAATAGGAGGCAGAGAATGGCAGAAGTGTTAGAAACGACCCAATATCTGACCTTTACGCATGCTCCTGGCGCTTTAACTTTCTCTCCCTGACAACTCCGATCAACCCGGCTGCAAATTCTTTTTCTTCGATTGTAAATCCAGGAGGAAGCTTTATTTTTGTAAGCTGCGAAACCAGTTTGCTGCAAATGCAACTGCGATCCGGCACCGGATCATCTAATAATCACCGAACATCTGGGTCGTTATCTGGCCAATACACTCTGGAACTGCGGGGAGGTGCATCAGGGAGACGACATCCTGCACAGCGAATCGGACTGAATTCCATGGTATTTTGGCTATTCGCATTTGATGGTGGAAAAATTTAATACAAAATTGGTGCATAAAAAATGCTATCAAACATAAACAAGATGTGATATATCATTGGTATATATCATGGAGGTTTTATGAATAAGACTGCTAAAATATTTCAGAATGGCCGTAGCCAGGCAGTGCGTCTACCTGCTGAATTCCGTTTTTCTACCCATGAAGTTTTTATCGAACGACAAGGGGATGCAATTGTTCTCAGACCCAAGCCCGAAAACTGGGACGACTTCTTTTCGCGTCCTTCAAAGGTACCAGCGGATTTTCTTTCTGACAGAAATGATGTCCCTCCGGAAACTCGGGAGATGTTTTGATGCGCTATATGCTGGATACCAATATATGTAGTTACATCCTCAAAAATCATCCAGCCACAGTAAAGCAGAAATTTGAAGAGGTTGGCACCGAAAATATATGCATATCAACAATTGTGCTTGCTGAATTGTATTATGGTGCAGCTCGCCATCCTAAAGGCGTTGCCATACGTCGCGAAATTGATGACTTCGTCTCCAGATTGGTCGTTATACCTTGGGATGAGATTGCAGCAGATCATTACGGAGCTGTCAGATCTTCATTGGAAAAGGTTGGTACTCCTGTGGGCGCAATGGACATGTTGATAGCTGCCCATGCCAGAAGTTGCGGAGCGACACTTGTGACCAACAACCTGCGAGAGTTTGACCGAATTAATGGGCTGACAGCGTTAAGTTGGGTCTAGTAGATTGCTGCTCGCTCATGGAGACATGGGTTCAAACAACTGCCTTTTCTACTATGCCTTCCGAATAGCGGTATTTTTACCAAGTCTTTTGCAGACTCAAATTTTGCGTAGTCACACGTCACGAATAAACGCCATATTCAATGCGCCCAAGAATTTTGAGCACCAATTCTATCCCTTCAGGTGTACCGAGAAGTTCCGCCGGAATTTGGCCGCCAAGAGCCGGTATCGGTGAATTGAGCCAGGCCGTAGTTTGGTCTTCGAAAATTTCTTCGGCCCGCCGGAAGACTTCCTCCCTACTGGCTTTTCCCTTCTCACTCACATCCATGGTCCACCTATTTTACGGAACGGTACATTAATTAAACTGTGCACAATCTTGCCAAGTTCGTCGAGAACCACGACTGCACCTTCTTCCGACTCAATCAGCTGCAGAGGTAGATGGGCACCAAGGATATCACTTTTCAAGTTAAGCCAGCATTTGGCTAAGTCGAGATCTTTAATATCTCTTTGTTTGATGAGCTGGCCATCGTAATCAGCCAGAGTTCCATCAAGGTCGAATAATGCCATTTTGTCTCGGTGCTTGTCGGTCTCCCCAAATTACCGCGAGTAAATTAAAATTTTTACCGGCATTATCTGGTAACTCCAGACAAGTCCAGCAAGCTGTTTTTTTCCGTGTCATAAATCCAGATCCCATCATCCTCGAATGCATTCAGGTTCACCCAATGCGTCCCGATTTCAGGGTATGGGACCGGGGTGTGACCGAATATCTGCCGGCCGACCAGGGGACTGGGATCGGTCATCTCACCGATTGGGTCATACCAGAAAATTCCGCCGAATAGATCCGCTCCCCCGCGGCAGCAGTGAATATTGAACAGCGGACCATATCCATAACGCTGCGGGCCCCCATCTCTCGACGGTTGCACCCGTACTTGTAGACGCTGACTTTGGGGGCAGGTGTGGGTCAGGACATAATCAACCTTCCACCCAATGCGATCCAAATTTCGGCAGGCGCTTTCCATATCCTCTCGGTTAGGAACCTCTTCCGGCCACCAGTTGACGCCCTCGGTCCTCCCGGGCCAAGGTCGCAGCTTTCCATATGCGTTCGTGAACATTCCCGGGTCTTTGTCGCGACTCATGGCGCCACCAAACGCAAGGAACGTTTTACCCTCGATACTGAGCACCTCTCCTCGTTTCAGGTAGTAAACGTGCTCCCTGATCATGTAAGCCTTGCCTCCAAATAACTCCACCAATGGAGACTCGCCTCCAAACAGTCGAGCGAAGTTTTCGTGATTGCCGTCCACGGCCATCCACAGAAAGCGTTGACGTAACCTGGATTCCAGGAAATAGTCCTCCTGACGGCGATGATCTACATTGGTATTGTAGTCGTGATACCAGACACCGCCAAGGTCCCCCATACACAAGACGACATCACCCTGTTTTCCACTGAAGTTGGAGGATGATACGTGCGAGGCAGTTTCTCCACCATGGAGATCTCCGGTAATCCAGATCATATTAAATGTGTCCTTTTGTAAAATTATTGTTTTTTAGCTGCACTCCACCGTTTTTCGTTGCAACTGGCAAGATCAGTTGGACTACAAAAACTCCAACAAGTAGTGAAAATGCATGTTGACGGATCCAGGGTGTTAGCTCCCAGTTCGGGCAAAAAAGCGAAACTGGTATGATCACCAGGCAAACTATAAACGTACCAGAAGCGGCGTGCAGAAACTTGTTTACTATGCCTACGCAAAATGACAGACAAAACAGAATCACAGCTTCTGCGACTTCGACTTGACGATTGTTACCGTTAAAATCCATGAGATACCTCTGTACTTATTTTTACATGCTTGAAAATTCTTTGCAATGTTTATTTTATATATCAGATACTTAGCACTTAACACGTGTATCATCACAACAACAAATAGATGGGTTCCATCTGTGATGGTTCAACGAAACTTATTGTTGATCGCATATTGTCCCTCCTCGGTAGCAAGACCAGGCATTAACTTGCCTGGAAGTCGGAATAGACCGTTCCGTCCCCTGGCCAAGCAGTTCCATTCCCAGGAAATGCTGTGCCGTCTCCCTGCCAGGCTGTCCCCGGAAGCGCACCCTCCCCCTCTTCTTTTGCACTTTTGTCCGTAATTTCCAAAATGGTTTCTGTCAGGATTGAATTCAATTTGCACACCTCCCGATATTTGCATTTATGGATTCCTTGTTTGATGCCCGATCTGGACTATGCGGTTTTAGTGGATTCCCTCAGTTTTTCAAGCACCCAATCTCGTGGCGACATGCTTCCGCTCCCGATCAGGAAATCCCAGGCTATTGTATTTAACTCGGGCTCAACCATGATTAAGCCGTATTGTTCCGCAAGTGATTTTAGTACTCTCAGGCAGTCGTTTTTAGCCGTGTATTGTCGGAATTCCGTTTTTCCAGTTCGTTCGAACAAATCCGACATGTGCTCGACAGTGAGCTTCTTGGCCCGGTCGTCCAGCTTGCTAATCAATTTCGGATCGCCAAGAACATAAGCCAGTACCTTCCGCACCTGAAAGTGGCGTTTTCCGCCGTTTTTTACCTTTTCAGGAGTGCCGGACTCGTCTTTGTAGCGAATAATAAGCGAGTGCAGCGCACCGAAATCAGCGGGTATCGGTAGATTATCGTCACCACGGCAATCCTGGCGCTTGCTCAGACACCATTTCAGTTCATCATTGCCACTATGTTGATCGTAAATTTCCACAAGAGAGAGGTACTTTTGTGTGGGTTGGTTGATAGCTTCGTTTGCTTCGGTAACAGTTAAATTCTGATCAAGATAGTCCGCACTGCTGCCGTCCCACGAACCTATCAACCAGTCTACTGATACCCCGGTCTTGAGATGCAGATCGATGATACTCTTGGCACTGATGTTCCCGCGCCGTATCTGGTTATTGTAAGCCTGCGGTGAAATATTCAATTTACGTGCGACGCTGACACTTGTGCCTCCCGCCACTTTTTTCATCCTTGCGAATATTTCACCGTTGTCGAGTTGGCGCTGACAATTTTTCAGCATGGGAATACCGGCTGATCTTCGCTCACCACTTTTAAACAAATGCCTCAATACATCGTTCCTCAGATCTTCATCCATCACCCCTGTCAGTACCTTTTCCAATAAATCATGGTTTTGCAATGTGTGCCCCTTTTCTAAATGTAATGTTGATTCAGTATACATATAAATATGTTGTTTATCAATGTAAAATATATATTAAAGCTTATATTTATTACATTTAAATGTAACTTTATTGACTGGTATGTATTTATTGATTATATATTCACTTCAATAATGTGTCTGAGCGGAGTGTTTTTTATGGGACTGAAGGATGTTTTTACGGATTACGAGGAATTTGAAACTGGTGTGGCCGAGGAACTTCGTACACAACGCAGGATAGCTAAAATATCACTCAAAGAGATGTCAGAGAAAATCGGCCTTCACGCGAATACGATCGCCAAATGCGAAAAACACGAATTCGGAATCGGACTGGAAATTTTGTTCGGATATGCAAAGGTTCTGCAGCGCCCCTTAGTGTCATTTATCAACCGGTATGAATCCAGGGAAAAACTTGACGGCAACCCAGTTGCGGAACTTACCGGAGAGGAGATGGTTCGATACAGCCAAATACTGCAAAATCTTTTCGGGGTATTCGGGGATCAGGGCATAAAACTTTCGGGGGGACTTTCGTTTGATGCCACAAAATTAGTGGCCATGGCAATCATCGAACAGCGGCAGCTTAATTAGTTGCAGAGGTTAGTTATCAACAGACGGAAATTTTATTATCAACTGCATATAATAAGCGTAATATGCAGTTGATACCCCCGCATATGGTGTTTTCGATTTTATAGTCTTACCATATCAAAAGACAGCTAGAACAGCGCAACTTCACATAATCCGCCTCATACTGCAGGAAGTGGTCCTGCTCCGTCCACCCCTCTTCCTTGAGGGCAGAGACGATATTCCGCCGTGCCACCGCCACTAAACCTCCGGGCCGAAGAGGGCCATGGCCTCTCGAATTCCGGCCTCGTGGTAACGTTTCCGGCGGTGGCGGTAACCATTGATAAATTGTTATCAGAAGGTCTTCAATTCTATTGGATTTAAAGTGTGGGGAATGGCGATAATCGAGCTTGTAAGAGTAAGTAAAGTTCGACTGACAATCTTTCTACGATATGCTATTTTCACACCCGAACAGGCGGGATAATGCGCCTGACCGGAATAACCACCAAGGAGAAACCATGACAAAGACAGAGTTTGTAGCAAAAGTAGCAGAGGAATTAGATGTCCCAAAAACCGTGGCAGCTGAAACGGTAGATGCATTTCTGAAAGTGACAACGGATTTGATGAAAGCTGGCGACAAAATCACCTTCCCCGGTTTCGGCACCTTCGAGGTTGCGCAGCGCGCTGCCCGTAAAGGGCGCAACCCTCAGACAGGTGCAGAACTGACTATCGCGGCATCCAAGAGCGGCAAGTTTTCCGCAGGAAAAAACCTCAAAGGCCTTTAGCATACAAGTAGAGACACTTAGGTGCCAGAAGGAGCCAGGCTTTTTTGTCTGGCTCTTTTGTTGCCTACTTTAGCTGTTCGCAATTACCGCAATTTCGGGCCATTTTTAGTGATTCTATCTATTCATCACTCACTGTCCAACAATTTCAGACCAGTTTTTTTTAGATTAACCTCTCGAAGTTATCTCGGCCGTCTGGCGGATATCCTCCCTTCATGGTCATTTCAGCATAAAAACAACCCCTTCGCCTATATTTTAATATTCAGGGGCAATTTATTCAATTCATTAGAAGACATCCCTGGCAACTGGAAAATGTAGGTTTAATTATTGTCGAGTTCTAGGCTGTGAGAGGCGACCTTCATACGTCAGATGGAGTGACAGGCTATCCTGTAGTCAGAGGAATACCATTACAAACAAAACTGCAGACTATCATTTAAAATTTACTTTTGGAAAATGGGATTAACATCCCAAATTAGCCAGCGTCTACTCATCACTAATGAGATGTAACAGTTGTATCTCCTCTAGAATTATTCATAAACATATCACAAAGTATCATGGTTTCTTTGTTCATATTGGATAAAAAGTCTACTCTAAGTTTGATAAATCCATTAAAAAAGGAGGCGGTATGACACTGGTAATTTTCCGCCTTGAATTGTTCAATAGACTTCAAGTACAAATCGTGTAAGTGTTTTTGCTCTGCTACAGATGGGAAATTTACCTCTTCAAGTAATTGTTCCTCATACATGAAAAGCATTTGGCAAAGTTGTTCAAACTGATCCAGCAATCCATTGATATGAGTGCAACTGTGTTGCATGTCAACAATTTCATCATTGATGGTATTTATACACTCAGCGATTTTACTATGTTGGATATTCATTATTTGAACACTTGGATTTAACATTGTATCCCACTCTACTGAGATCATGATGTACCTCCGAAATTCACTTTAATCCGTTGCTCTACGCTACATTATAACATGCGCATATATAAGTTTCAAAGTGGGTTGGATTGGGAATATTTCCATATCAAGACAGCCAGAACAGCCCCATCTTCACATAATCCGCCTAATCCTGTGGACTGGCATCGAGTTTTACCCACTTCATATAATAATCGGCGCCCACCTTGACCCACCACAAAAAGCAAATTTCTTGCAAAAACAGACTTAACTCTAAACACAACCTAGGTCATCGACACGCCGATGGTGATTCAATTTTCAATGCCAATCCACTGCAACACAGGATCATCCAAAATCAAGAAATCCAGCAATTAACAACTCTGTTCTCTTGACAGGCATGATCAAATCCCTTATGGTAGTCATATGACTACCAACAGACTAAATCCCCAAAACGAGCTTACCCAGCGCCAGCGTCAGGTGTTGCAGTTCATCACCTCTTTCGCAGACAGTAACGGCTATCCTCCCAGTCAGCGGGAAATAGCAGGCCACCTGAAAGTATCCGGCACCTTACCGGTTATGAAGCATCTCGATGCGTTGGAGCGTAAGGGGTATATCAAGCGGGATAACGTGAACCGTGGGATCACTCTGAAGGTACCGAACAGTCGTCATCTCTCTCTGCCAATCGTTGGCACTGTCCGTGCCGGTCAACTCTCCACGGCCATTGAAGACATTCAGGGGTATTTTTCAGTCGATCAGATGGCAGTCAAGGGAGCCGATTGTTTCTTCCTGAAGGTCAGTGGCGACTCCATGATCAATGCCGGTATTTTAGACGGTGACCTGGTTCTCGTACGTCCACAGCCGACCGCTAACAACAAGGATACCGTGGTTGCCATGGTTGATGAAGAGGCAACGGTAAAGTGGTTTTTTAAGGAGCATGACCACATCCGCCTGCAACCGGCGAATTCGAGCATGAGTCCGATCCTTATTTATCCTGAAGATGGTGAAGTGACGATAGTCGGCAAGGTGATAGTGTAATGCCTCAGTCGGAATTGGACTTTCAGGCCGCTTGATCTAATGGTAAGTCAGCCTCCCCTGACTGCCTGATTTCAGGAAAGGTTTGTTGTCGTTTTTGTTTTCTCAGCTCTCTGG
>JACMKU010000206.1 GCA_014379965.1 Chitinophagaceae bacterium | reverse complement strand
GCTATAGGACCGGCGGTTCCATTTCATCCGATTGATGACAATTGTAAACGGACTGGCCTGGGGCATTTCCAGCATTAATCTCTTCGAGTACGATGATACATAAGTGCGGTCGTTCAGTTTTTGCCAGTCATATTTTCCATTTCTCAGGATCGTTGCCAGTGTCTTCTGGTGGCACGAGTCGCAGCTGGATATTTTAATCTCGGACACGCATTTATTCTTGTCGTCAAACATGTAAATGAAATCACCCGGTTGAAGTTTCGGGTCTCTGACAAGGTAGGCGATCGAACTGTCGCTCTCGTTAAGCTGTATTTGAATAGTGTCTGCCTTCGAGATCTGTTTTTCTAGTTCGCGCATGACTTGTTTCCGTGAAAGGTTGATGAAGCCCTGGCTATGCATGGACAAGGGAACAAATACCAGAAGAAAAAGCAATAGTCGTATCATGCGTGGCGGTAAATAGTTTGAAAGTTTAACAGTTTAATGGTTTAAGGGTTTCGAAATTCGCAATCCCGTTTTATTTTCTTTTCATTTTTCCAGAAGAACTTCGCTGGCTAAATTGATATTCTTTATTCGATAGAATAAATATACGCTTAGGCCAATAATAACCAGTTCGAAAAAATATAAAGAATTAAGTATGCCGATGCGATCCGCTATGTAACCTAAGAATATTGCCGGGATGCCGAAGCCTACATAGCCATAGAACATGTATCCTGAGACTGCTCTCGCTTTTTGTAGGCCCCCAAGTTCGGCGATGATGCTTAGACCCCCCATGTAAGAGAATCCATAGGCTGCCAGTCCCATGATGAAACTCCCGATAAATATCACCGGCAACTGGCTGGCATAGGATCCTGCACAGACAAGTCCGAAACCAACTGGTACCACGTAAAACCCTAGTTTGACGGACCGCAGGGGGTCCATTCGACGAATGAAGGGTTGCAGGAACGCACCCGACCAATTCATAAGAACGAGGCAGAACCCACCATAGATTGTCAAACCATATTTTTCCAGTTCTGACGGAATGATCGCAATCACTACGCCATTAGCTGCCCAGCAGATCGCGATTGCAAGGTTAATAGGGAACGAACCTTTAGGAAAATATGGCAACCGAATGAGACTGCCACCCATTGGTGGAAGTCGTGGAAGAAAGAGTACAAGGATCAACCCTGCGAAAGTGATACCGATCAGAATAAAGTAGGTTACAGGAGTGAGGGTGAAATGATTTAATAAAACGATCGTCGTCGCAAGCGCACCTCCGCCGAAGCCTATGGAGGTAAACAACGATGCGCTGTTAGCGGCTTTTGTGGCAGAACTGCTTTCTTTGGTTAATAATTCACTGATAAAGGCCGTTCCCGTTCCCATACTCAATCCAAGTCCTACTCCCTGCAGCACACGTGCTGCAATGAGACCATATACATCGGGAAAAACGGTGATGATGCAGGTGGCGAGCAACGCGCAGCATACACTAACGACCAGGATAGGTTTCCTGCCGATCCTGTCAGATATTCCACCGATGAATACATAGCAGGGAAGCATCCCGAGAATGTAAGCGGCAAGCACAAGGGAAGTTTGTGCATTGTTCATCCCTGCTGCTGCCGAGTATATCCTGAAAAGGGGCATCGAGATATTGATAGAAAGGGTTATCAGTAATAAGGCTATCGCCACTATCCATCGGGGATGTATGATGACTTTATTCGCCGGCAAGCAGGTGTTGTTTTAGCCGTTGGTATTCGCGCTCCAGGTTGCTTGCCGCGTTTTTAGGAAAGACATGATCGTTGGGGAAAACGAATTCGTCGTTAGGAGCTGGTTTCATCCGTGTCTCCAGGTCATCCCATTTCTCCATCCAGATGTCGTAGTGCGTTATAAGAGCGAGCGCGTCCTGCTGCAATTCTTCCGAAAGGAGGTATCCCTTTTCCAGGAGAAGCTCACGGGTAGCATTGTTGTAGGTGCGGAGGATGCGTGCGAAGAAATAAGTCTTCCCACCTTCAAGATAATCCCGGTAAGCCGATGCCGATCGTTGGAACAACATATACAGTTGACCCGACAGCTCCAGTTGCTGCATGGTGATTGCTTCGTTCATAAAATTCAAGCAAAGTTGAGGGTTTCCTACAGAATTTAAATAAAGTGGCTTTTGTTTCACGCAAAGACGCAAAGTTTCGCAAAGCCGCTAAGGACTTCAATTAGCAGAAACCCTTTGCGTCTTTGCGAAACTTGGCGTCTTTGCGTGAGACACATTTGCGTCTTTGCGTGAAACCAATGCAACCATTTCTAAGTGCCCTCGGTCATCGAAATATTGACCAAACCAACCACCCTTCACGGTGAGAAAATTTACTGCAATTTTAATAGCCCTTGCATTCATCGCTACACAGTATGCGAGGCAGGTGGTTTTTCTCGAGTGTACACTACAGAATTATTTCCTGGCTACCGAGATGCAATGCGATTGCGAAACCGCACTCGTCGCTTCAAGCCCAATGCCGCAAGACGCATTACCAGTCGCTCATCCACATACCCACATTGATGAAAACTACTTCATCCCAAACATAATAGTTCTGACGAATGAAACATTGACCGTAGACCGAATGTTTTCAATTAAGTCTTCACTTCCCCCAGAGCCAAAGTTCCAGAATTTGGATCGACCGCCGTGCCTTTAGGGTTAAGTTATGGGTTATGGGTTATGAGTTACGGGGGTAACTCCTTACTGACCCACTCCAGCCTCACGTCTCTATTCATTCAATCAAAAAATCTAGTAATGAAAAAAATATTACCAGGCGTAGCATTGATATGCCTCGCCCTTATTTCAAATGCGCAAACCACAACGCTGACACCGATTCTTTATGGTGAAATCGATACGGCTGATTTGAAAGCCGCACCTTACAGCGAATGGTATTCAACAAATTTCTCAGGTTATTCCCCCGATTCGAACGTCATCGCCAGGCTCAGTGCGTTGAAGACTTCTGACGTACGCATAGAGATCTTCCTGGGCACGTGGTGTGGCGACAGCAAGCGCGAAGTGCCCCGATTTCTCAAAGTGCTACAAGAGTCTCGCTTTCCGTTGCAACGCGTCAAGATGATAGGCGTGGGTGGGGGAGACTCATTGCAGAAGCAAAGTCCTCTTCATGAAGAGGCAGGCAAGGGCGTTTTCCGGGTGCCTGTCTTCATTGTGTATAAAAAGGGAGTCGAAATCAACCGAATCAACGAATTTCCTATTCTCTCACTCGAGAAAGATCTCTATTCGATACTCACGGCGGATGCATATGCCCCGAACTACCGGAGTTTTTCGCTGGTGCGTACATGGCTATCCGACGGCACTTTGTTGGACAAGAACATTAATCACCGTGGTCTCGCGACGCAGCTCAGACCATTGATTTCGGGAGAGAATGAATTGAATAGTCTGGGCTACCTCCTGCAGGCCCAGGGCAAAACTCAGGAGGCGCATCGAATATTTTTGGCCAATGCCGCTCTTTACCCCGAGTCAGCAAACATTCTCTCGAGTCTGGGTGAGTCCCACTTCCGGCTGGGCGACAGGAAGAATGCGGTGCAACTTCTCGAAAAGGCGTTGGCACTAACTAAGGATACCCTGCTTTCGAAGGATATCCTGGCCATTCTTTATATGGTTAAGTCGGAGGAGAGATAACAGGTGGATATACAGGCCAGAGTGAAGACAAAAGGATGAAACTTGACACAGATCATGTTTCGATGCCGAGGTCATGGGGTTTAACAAGCTTTTTTCATCCCTGAAATGTTGCATTCATCCAAAACCGTATCTTTCATAGCTTTTTCCACTGTATAATTGTAATTCATCTAAACAAACCATTTTATGAAGCAAAAATCATTTTTTGTCTTCTTATTTCTGGGCGTTACCATCCTCTCCTCTCAAGCCCAGGATAAATCGAAGACCACTTCCGCTCCACCTCCAGCGGATAGCCTGAAGAAGAAACCCGCCGGTATCAGCGACAAAGTAAAAGCAAGCAAGAAGACTGACGGCTTATTTACTATCTACCAGGACACCGCTAATGGAAGCGTTCAGCTATATGTCAAGAAGGATCAACTCGGTAAAGAATACATCTACCAGAGTTTCTCTATCAGCGGTCCTACATCTCTTTACCTCAACCAGAGCATGCACAGGGCAACAATGGTTTTCAAAGTGCAGAAGTCCTTTGATAAGCTTGAATTCTCAAGGGTAAACACATCCTTCTGGTACGACCCGATGAACGCAGTAAGCAAGACTTCCACTGTTGACAAACCGGAAGCTGTGTTCCTTGCGGAGAAGGTTGTGGGTGAAGATGGCGATGGCTATCTCATCAGTGCCGATGGTCTTTTCATTAGTGAGAAGATGGATCCGGTTAAGCCTATATTTCCTCCCGGCCCGTTGGCGGCTACTACTTTCAATCTTGGCGCCCTCAATACCGCGAAATCAAAATACCACCAGGTAAGATCGTTCCCTGACAACACCGACATCGTGGTTGACATGGCATACGATAATCCCAATGCAATAGTAGGCGGCGGACCCGATATCACTGATGCGCGTTATGTGCGTGTAAGAATGCAGCACAGTCTTATCGAGATGCCAAAGAATGATTTCCGTGCGCGTCGTGACGATCCAAGGGTCGGATACTTCATGCAGCAGGTCACTGATCAGACAAGCATTACTCCTGTTCCCTTTAAGGATAAGATCAATCGCTGGAATCTCGTCAAGAAAGATCCTACTGCTGCTCTCAGCGAACCAGTAGAGCCCATCGTTTTCTGGATTGAGAATACAACACCCATCGAGTATCGCCAGACTATTGTGGATGCAGGTATGAAATGGAATGCAGCCTTCGAAAAAGCTGGTTTCAAGAATGCAGTACAAATGAAAATTCAGCCCGATGATGCAGACTGGGATCCAGCCGATATTCGCTACAACGTTATCAGGTGGGTTTCTTCAGCGCAGCCTGCTTATGGAGCGATCGGACCAAGTTTCGTGAATCCAAAGACTGGCCAGATCATCGGTGCAGATATTACTGTAGAATGGTATAGCGGAAGCGCTACACCTAACCTGGATGAATTGCTGACTGCCTATACAGAAAAAAGTCCGCAAATGCATTTCCCTGGAATGGACAATCACCAATACCAGACATGCGCACTTGCCAGTGAATTGAAATCACAGTTGACGACTGGTATGACCGTGCTCGATGTAACGGGTGCTGATGCCAAGGAACTGGGTGAAATGCACAAGCAATTCCTTATTTACCTGATCATGCACGAGATGGGTCATACCCTAGGTTTGAACCACAACATGAAGGCGAGCCAGATGCTTTCACCTTCAGAGATTCATAACAAAGAAATCACACGTAAGATCGGTTTGATCGGTTCAGTGATGGACTATCCTGCGATCAATGTAGCGCTCGACAGGAGCAAGCAGGGAGATTATTATACTACGCTTGCAGGTCCTTATGACCTTTGGGCTATCGAGTATGGCTATACTCCTTTTACAGAAGCTGAAGAAGCTACTGGTCTAAAGAAGATTCTCAGCCGTAGTAACGATCCTAAGCTGGTGTTCGGAAATGACGGAGATGACATGAGATCGGCCGGTAAGGCAATGGATCCCCGTGTAAACATTAATGATCTTACAAGCGACCCCATTGCTTATGCTGAAGATCGTTTCAAGCTTGTAAATAGTCTGATGAGTAAAGTTGTACAGAAGTACAGCAAGCCCGGTCAGTCATATGCGGAACTCAGATCCAGGTACGGCACGCTCAATGGTCAAAGATTTGGTATGATCTCCGCAGTGAGCCGCTTCATCGGTGGGGTTTATATCGACAGAAGCTTCCCTGATCAGAATTCAACCAACAAGCCTTATACTCCTGTTACTCTTGCAACTCAGAAGAAGGCTATGGACATACTGACTAAGTATGTTTTTGCTCCTAATGCCTACGATGCGGATGCCCAGGTATTCCCTTACCTCCAGATGCAGCGTCGTGGTTTCAACCAGCCCCAAAATGGCGAGGATTTGAAGCTGACAACTGGCTTGCTGTTTAACCAGGTGCAGGGCGCTCTTGCCCACGTTCTTCATCCTGCCACATTGCAGCGTATTACCAACAGCCGCCTGTATGGTAATCAATACAGCGTTGCGGATGTAATGACTGACCTGACGAAAGGAATTTTCGATGCCGATAGCAAGACTAACGTCAATGTGTATCGTCAATATCTCCAGACTGCCTTTGTAAAAGGACTGGCTGTGATGATCAGTAGCGATGGAACTGGTTCAATGTACGATGATGTTGCAAAGGCAGCAGCATTGAGCACGCTGAAGAAAGTTAAAGCATCGATGGCAACGACTGTTTCAACAAATGAGGAGTCGAAAGCTCACCGTGCAAATATTGTGTTCCTAATCAACAATGCCCTGGAACCTAAATAAGAGTTTTTAGTGATAATAAAAAAGCCTGTCTCCTTACTGGGACAGGCTTTTCTCTTTATGCGAAGGGGTAGCAGTTATTTATTGTAAATTAAATCTCTTCGGGTGTTTGCGGTTGTACCAAAATTGATGGACGACAGAAACGAATATCCATTATAAGTAAGGATTGCATCCTGAACGCTGCTGTCTGTATCTAAAACAGCTCCGGTGTTTCCATCCCTGGTGATCTTTGTGACACTTACTTTATCCGGCATGTTCTTGTACTTGCTGTCGATTGGATTCATGAAATAATATAAATATTGAAATTCGGTCAGGATGGTTGCGTTGGTAAAATCGGTCTGATTAGCGTATCCCTTAGTGTAAACCGAAAGTCTGGGTCTCCTCGGTGACCTGGGGAGCGAGGATCGTAGTAGTTCCATTCACCATCCTGTAGGCCTGGTTTGTAGTTTTAACAACCTTCTCCAGGTTACCAGTCGTATTCGTATACACCGCAGTCGATTGCCGGTTATAGGTGGAGGTGCTTACAGTGCCTGGGTTAAACCAGGTAGAGTCGCGGTTCTTACCTGTGATCTTCAACAGCAACCCATTGGCATCGTACTCATAGTTCATGGTGTCGCTTACATAATCGCGTTGAGGATTATTGGCAGGCGCCTTATACTCGCGAAAAGTATTCTCGGTACGCTGAATCGGTCTGTTAGATGCATTTAAGGTATAAGTGATCTCCGTAGACAATAATCAATAGGCAATATGCAATACGCAAGGGCCAACCGTCTTTTGTCTTTTGCCTATTGCCTATTGCCTATTGTCAATTGACTCGTGGCTAGCAAATACCCTCTCTTCGACTCAAACTCCTTCCCCACATAGGGATATCGGATCATCATATCGATTATTGAAAAGCCGGCGGCAGTCATGCGCTCTATCATGGGATCGACTTCGTGGAAATAAAAATCGGCGGAGGCCTTGACTCCGAGCAGTTCATCCACTCTTTTCATTCCATCACCGATGTGAAATGAGATAAGCAGTTGTCCACCTGGCTTGAGCACCCTGTGTGCTTCTTCGAAGAAGTTCTTTAGTTGTTCTTCCTGGAAATGCACGATTGCATAGAATCCGATGAGCGAACCGAAATGTTGATCGGGCTTATCAAACGCCAACATATCGCCTGTTTCGAAAGGGATAGTCGGGAAATGCATGCGTGCCTGTTCAATCATCTTTTCAGACAGGTCAATGCCGACAATATCAGCGACACCTTGCTCTGAAAGGTATTGTGTAGTATGACCCGGACCGCAACCCAGATCTCCCATCTTTCCCTTGTCTTTATTTTCCCTGGCAAAACGTTGGAGGAGATATCTGTCGAACGGCTTGTGGTTGAGTTCGTCGAGGAAGTTTTGGGCGTAGGCGGCGGCGGTGGCGTTGTAGAAGGCTTTTGTAGATTCCGTGTTCATGAAAACAAACTTAAGTTTAAAAGTTTGAGCGTTTAAGGGTTTAAATGTTCTTACTGAAGCGTCTATCGAAAAAGTATGGACTATTCTTCGCTAAGTAACGTTTAAACTCATAAACTTTTAAACCATTAAACTGCATCTGAGGCCTCAACGTATCAACACCAAACTCCCCTTCCTCTTCCTCACCCCACCCGCCATAGTTTTATACTGCATCCAATAGACATATACACCCGAGGGTTGCGCCTTTCCCTGTATGGTTCCATCCCATCCCTGTTGCAGCGACTTGCTTTGAAAAATCTGTTCCCCCCAACGGTTGAAAATTTTCAATGAATAATCATTCGCCGAACCAGTGGCCATGAACTTGTCATTCCTTCCATCGCCATTTGGTGTGAATGCAGTAGGCACGTATAGGGTATCCGGCCAGGAAACGGACACTAGCACAGTGTCTGCGGCTTCGCAATTGCCAATTGATGTCTTTACTATGTATTCTGTCGACGAAAGAGGTTGTGCCACCGGACTAAGACAATCGAAGCAACTAAGTCCCGTACCTATCCAATTCACCGGGCCGGATGCCGTTGTTGTAAGTACAACGCTTTCTCCTGGATTGATATTAACATCGGCGATTGTTCGAACAAAGGGGGCACTTGGGATATGCGCAGCATAGGAGTAGATTGCCGAATCGTGTCCACATCGGTCCCTCAGGGTATCCGACCACGCTGTATCCCGCGTGATGAAATGGTTTTGAAAATTGATGGGCGTACAGGAGGTAGTATCCGTAGAAATTCTCGTGATGATGCGTAACTTAAAAAGAATGAAATCGGAAAGCCCGTGATTGCCGGTAATATCTCCATTGCTGGAATTTGAAAAGCCGGAAAACATGAATGAATTGTCTGGAGCCAACACAACGCCATAGAATAAATCTATCATCGACCCGCCAAATGTCTGTGACCATAACAACTGGCCATTGTCGTCAAGACTAAAGGCATAGGCATCGATTTGAGTCCTGTTAGGTTGTGTAATGTCACCATCTGAAGAGTTCGAGCCACCTGCAAAAACGAAGCTACTATTGGGCAACACAGTCATGCCTAATAGTTGCTCACCAACCGAACCTCCAACCATTTTCTGCCACACAACAACTCCATTATCGTCGATACGCATAATGAAACCATCGATTGAACCATGATGACCCGGCAATTCAGGTGATGCGCCGTGACCGGCCATTATAAATCCTCCAGAAGGCACAAGCTTGATGTGGAATGCGATCTCGTCTTCCGAACCTCCGTATGTTTTTTCCCAGATGATATTTCCAACCGGATCCATCTTGACGAGCCATGTATCATATTTGAAAGCGGTACCGTTGCGTGCTGATCGTCCACAGACTAGAAAATTGCCGTCAGGGGTAGGGGTAATATCCGAAAGGTTTTCTGGGGCGGCGCTGCCGATCGTTTTTTTCCATAGTATACCACCATTCTTGTCTAGTCTCAGCAACCATCCTTGCAAATCATTAGCGGGGCCACCACCATCACCATCCGGGGAGTCCGTAGTACCCACGATGAGACAGGATGAATCAGGAAAGTAGTAAGCTTTGCGAAGGTCTTCGACACCCGAGCCACCGAATGCCTTTATCCACTGCAGATTGCCATTGGAATCTATCTTACATGCCAGTGCATCCGCAACTCCTCCGTGATAGTTTATGAGATCAGGTGACGTGGTGTTGCCGGTAATCAGGAAACCACCGTCAGGTGAGGGGGTAACGGCGAAAACCTGTTCGAACCGGGTCCCACCAAATTGTCTACGCCATTGCACATCGCCACAGGCATTGATTTTTAGTACCTGTATGTCGTCGTTACCGCTATTAACGGACCCTGCGAAGTCACCATCTGTTGAATTCCCGAAACCCACCATTATGAATCCGCTGTCGGGGGTATTGAAAATAAGTGCACGAGCATCCCTTGCCGATCCGCCATAGCATTTTTTCCAGGAAACTACCGGTGATTGCGCAAGGGCAAAGATGGAGCCCAACAGGAGGCAAAGCAGGAGGGAAAATCGTGGAAGGAATGAAGGTTTCATAAAGGCGGCGGCAAGATACAGGAAACTCGGGAGACGGAAGGCCGGAGGCAGTAGACGGGAGACGGGAGACCGGAGCCGGGAGGCCGGACGCGTGAGGAGTCTAGCCTTATTAATAAATGGATAGACTTTGCGCGCAACGCTTAAACTTTCTGTCTTTCGCCTCTGGCCTCCTGTCTAACGTCTCCCGTCTACTGCATCCGGCCTCCCGCCTCAGGCCTCAGGCCGCTCGATTTAACTCTAATAAGCCGCTGAAATCGCTTACCTTTGCCCACCTGAAAAAAGGGCCATCAAGTACATGAAGAATATCCGTAATTTCTGTATCATCGCACACATTGACCACGGCAAGTCCACCCTGGCCGACAGGCTGTTACAGTCGACTGGTACCATTAGTGACCGTGACATGATGGACCAGGTTCTCGACGACATGGACCTTGAGAGAGAAAAGGGGATCACGATCAAAAGTCACGCAATCCAGATCAATTATAAGCACAAGAACGGTCAGGAGTATATCCTGAACCTCATCGATACTCCCGGTCACGTTGACTTCAGTTACGAGGTCAGCCGTGCACTTGCCGCCTGTGAAGGCTGTTTGCTGCTGGTGGATGCCACTCAGGGAATCCAGGCGCAGACCATCAGCAACCTCTATCTCGCAATCGACAATGACCTTGAGATCATCCCCATCATCAACAAGATCGATATGGATGGTGCGATGGTAGAAGAAGTACAGGACCAGATCATCGAGTTGATCGGCTGCAAGAAGGACGACATTCTACTCGCCAGCGCACGTACCGGACTTGGCGTGCCCGAGATCCTGGAAGCGATTGTAGAGCGCGTGCCTTCACCATCCGGCGACCAAGGAGCTCCTCTCCAGGCGTTGGTGTTCGACAGCGTATTTAATAGTTTTCGCGGAATCATTGTTTACTACAGAATATTGAACGGATTGATAAAGAAACACGACCAGGTAAAGTTCGTTTCCACCGGTCAGGTGTATGGTGCAGATGAAGTGGGCATCCTGAAACTGAAGATGACTCCAAAAGATGAAGTGAAGACTGGTGACGTGGGTTACATCATTACCGGCATCAAGAATGCAAAGGAAGTAAGGGTAGGGGATACGCTTACTATCGCAACGAACCCTGATCCACAAATGATAAAGGGATTCGTAGAGGTAAAGCCAATGGTATTCGCGGGCATCTTCCCTGTCAATACCGAAGATTTTGAAGAGTTGAGGGATTGCATGGATAAATTGCAATTGAATGATGCTTCGCTGACGTTTGAACTGGAAACATCACAGGCCCTAGGTTTCGGTTTCCGTTGCGGCTTCCTCGGAATGCTCCACATGGAGATCATCCAGGAGCGTCTCGAGCGTGAATTTAACCAGACAGTAATCACTACCGTTCCCAACGTGAGTTTCATCGCCTACACTACGAAAGGCGAGAAGGTCATCGTCAACAATCCAACGCAGATGCCGGACCCCGTTCGCATCGACAGAATAGAGGAACCGTACATTAAGGCACAGATCATCACCAAGCCTGATTACATTGGCAACATCATGACGTTATGCCTGGGGAAGCGAGGCATCCTCATTAACCAGAGTTATCTAACCACCACCCGAGTGGAGTTGATATTCGAGATGCCATTGACAGAAATCGTTTTTGATTTTTATGATAAGCTGAAAAGTTCGACGCGTGGTTATGCTTCATTCGATTACCATCCCATTGGCTACCGCGATAGTGATATCGTGAAAATGGATATCCTGTTGAACGGAGACAAGGTCGATGCGCTGAGCGCCTTGATCCACCGCAGCAAAGGCCATGAGTTTGGAAGGAAACTCTGCGAAAAACTTAAAGAGCTCGTTCCGCGTCAGCAGTTCCAGATCGCCATCCAGGCGGCTATAGGCGCAAAAGTCATCGCCCGTGAGACCATCTCAGCCATGAGGAAAGATGTTACGGCAAAATGTTACGGTGGTGATATTAGCCGTAAACGAAAATTACTTGAAAAGCAGAAGGAAGGAAAGAAGAGAATGAGGCAGATCGGTAATGTTGAAGTTCCGCAGGAAGCCTTCCTCGCTGTATTGAAGCTCGACGATTGATGAACTTCTCTTTCGATAGTCGAAGTTGAGGACTAATTCTCCTTTGCTTTATTCTTATTCGACTTGTCGTCTAATTTCTTCTCATTACGATTTCCCTTCGCATCAAGTAAAGGATCGCCGATCGGCGGTTTGCCCAGATACGGGTCTGTACCACTCATGTCGATTTTGAAATCGAAAGCTTTGTCGACATGAACCCATTTGCCATTCTCCCATTTATAGGCCTCGTTGTCGCCATCGGGAACATAAGTCCACTTGAGTTCGGGTTGATCGGTTTCAGAGATCAGGTGATCAACGAGTATAACATCGAGATCGGGGATGTGATTCATCAATACGCGAGCATCTTTCTTGTACTCGACACTAATGCGGTATTTCGCTTTCTGTTTCACACTATCCTGTTCATAAGTGAAAAAAGGTCCACCAAATACGGGAAGATTACGTTCATTGAACGTTAAGACCTCTACCCATTTCTTACTACTCATCACACTATTGTTATCGATGCCGAAGAGAGTGTAGTACTTCTTGCCGTTATGTTCTTTCTGAATGATGTTATAGTAAACTGCCCCGATCCAGTTGTTTGTGCCGCGTACGGAATCTTCCGCATTAGAAGTGAACTCAGAGTTGTCTATAAGCGGGAATAGTTTCAAGGTGCCGTCACTGGTAGCCATTTGGATTGCACCTTTCTGGCGTGTGTAGTAATCGTCATAAGCCATATTCCAGGTGAATATCCTGAAGCTGCTGTCTGGTGCATATAGCTTAGATATGCCCATCACGGATTCGAAGGGATAGTTGAAAGAGTTTTTCACCTTCAGTGCACGAACGAGGATACGTGTAAAGAAACTATCCGCGATCATTCGCGTCGTAGTCAACGAATCGGTGACCATGTAGCGTGCGTAGGCTTTTAACGTATCTTCTTTGGCCTTCAGAATTTTCATGTCGGCCGGGGTGATCTTCTGCGCCGTAGCCACTTGGGTAAATAAAGTGAATGCGAAGGCGGCGAGGGTCAATATGTAAAATGGATTTTTCACAGAGATTATTTGCATGTAGAAGATACAAATTTAGTTCATGAACCTGACGTTTACCTTGAGGAAGAGGTTGCCTGTTCAGGGGGATAACGGCAAAATACCCATAAAATTTTGTGAAGTTTTATAAAGCTTTCGCAAAATCAGCAAGCGATTCGAAAAGGAGGTCAATATCCGGATGGGGGAGATGGATATTCTTAGTGGTTGTACTAACGAAGACCGTATGCATACCAGCATTTCTACCAAAACGCATATCGCTGACGTTATTGCCAACTATTACTGATTTAGAGAGGTCGATTTCCGGGAAATCAGCCTTCGCCCGATACGCCATGCCGGGGTTTGGTTTTCGTTCAGGATTGAGTCGGTCGTTCGCAGTGCAATAATAGATGGCGTCTATTTTTCCTCCAGACTTGTTTATACCATCTTTCATCTTATGATGAATGGAAGTAAGAGATTCTTCCGTCATCAGGCCGCGGCCCACACCACGCTGGTTAGTCACCACTATTATGTGGCTGAAGGTATCGGTTAGTTTCTTAAAGAGATCGGGAGAACCATCCATGAAGATAAACTCGTCGGGAGTGAAAATGTAGCTACCGTCTTTATCAATGTTGATGACGCCATCCCTATCAAGGAAGAGCGTCCATGATCTGTCGATTTCTTTTAGTTCGAACTGCGGAGGCTGAAGTTCCTTTTGCGCACGTGAATAATCTTCAGGAATTCCGATATCAATAAAATATCCCTCATCAGCAATGCCATAGAATTTCTTTTCCTGGCAGTACTTTTCCAGGTAATCCTTTTCAAAGGAAAACTTTTCCGTAAGTGGACGCGCCTTGAATTTCGGCAGGTCCAATACATATACCCCACCATTGATGAGTCCAGCCGAGTATTGTTTCTTTTCCTGAAAATCCTGTACTACATTATTTGAATCAATTTTGACTACCCCGTAACGATCGAAGTTGGTCATCGGTTTGAGGGCGAGTGTGCATTCGGCTTCATTGGACATCTGGACCTCGGCCAGTTTCTGAACATCGATCTTAAAGAGTGTGTCACCATTTGTGACGAGTACATGTTCCTCGGTCGCCTTGGTGGTGGCAAGACGAATTGCACCTCCAGTACCTAGGGGTTGATCCTCGAACGTGTATTGATTATTCAGGGTCGCGAACTGCACTTCCAACCATTCGAGAATAACCTCGTGTTTATATCCCAGTGAAAAGATGAATTTTTCGATCCCCTGGCTACGCAGATAATTGATCACGTAATAAAGGAAAGGTCTTCCTGCTACGGGAGCCATGCATTTCGGAAGATCGGGTACTGCTTCGCGCAATCTCGTTCCTAAGCCGCCAGCGAGTATTATAGCTTGTTTTAAGTGCATTCTTTCTTTGTCGTTTAACGTTTAAGGGTTTAACGTTTAACGTTCTTCAATCCGAATGTTCAAATGTAAAGGGAGACGTCAATTGTATGAACGTTTAACGTTAAACCCTTAAACGTTAAACGATCATTAATTTCCAACGTTAAACGTTGAATATCCTCTCCTCCACTAACTGACAGATAATATGCCCAACCATAATATGACTCTCCTGAATTCTGGGTGTATCCGAAGAGGGAATATTGAGTAGATGGTCACTGACTGACTTCATCTGCCCACCGGTGACGCCTGTGAAACCTACGGTGACCATTCCTTTCTCTCTCGCAGTCTCGAAGGCTTTAATGATATTTGCGGAATTGCCTGAGGTAGAGAGACCAATCAACACGTCTCCCTTTTGTCCAATGCCATCGATGATTCGTGAGTACACTACGTCATAACTATAATCATTTGCTACTGCTGTAAGATAGGACGTGTTGCAGTGTAGCGCCTCAGCAGGTAAAGCCTTTCGATCGGTATAGAACCTGCCAGAGAATTCCGCTGCCAGGTGTTGAGCATCTGCAGCGCTCCCGCCATTGCCGCAAAAGTATACGCGGTTGCCGCTCCTGAACGCAGCAACGAGCGCATCTATTACCGATGCAATGGTGTTCAATAAGACCTCTTCACCGAGAACCTGCTGCTTCGTATCGATAGAAGCCTGTATAATTTTTTTGATCTTTTCCATGTATTTCGAATAAGCTAGATGAAATGTAAAGTTTGTCTCAAATGGTCCAGGTTGTCAGGCCATGATCGGTAAACTTATATCTCCGGTAGCGACCACCGAATTTTTCCAGTCCTTTTATTACCGCGTATTTAGTATTCACCGGACAATAGAAGATCATAAATCCTCCACCACCAGCACCGGAAATCTTCCCCCCAGTCGCCCCGCCCTTTTTCGCTGTTTCATAGATTTCCTCCATGAGAGGATTGCTGATTCCTTCAGCCATCTTCCGTTTCTGCTGGAATCCAAAATCTAGTATTTCGCCTACTTCATTGAGTTTGCCTTTCAACAACGCCTCTTTCATTTGCTTGGCCTGTTCTTTCAATTGGTGCATTGCTTCGATCGGAGCACCTTTCTTATCGACCACGTTCCTGCTTTGTTTCTTGATAATGTCCGCCGACTCCCTGTTTGTCGATGTGTAGTAAAGCAGCAGGTTGTTTTCCAATTCGAACAGATATTGTTGCTTTATACGAAGGGGATTAACAATGACTTTATCCTCGCCGTAAAACTCCATGAAATTCACTCCGCCAAATGTAGCCGCATATTGGTCCTGTTTGCCACCAGCGAGCTTGAGATCATTTCTTTCGATGTCGTATGCATAATGCGCCATATCGTATTCACCCAATGGCAGCCGTAGCATTTCCGTGAAAGCGCCAATGATGGCTACGACGAGCGTAGAGGAAGTGCCCAGGCCGGAACCAGCGGGAGCATCCACGAAGGTGGAGAGTCGGAAGCCCTGCTCGCCAATACCGTAGTCCTTTTGAATCCGGTTGTAAATCCCTTTCAACAGGTCGAGATGGCCGTTGATAGGTAATTCCTTGCTCCAGTCGAATATTTCCTCTTCGTTGCGATCGATAGCGTTCACGATGATCTTCTTCTCAGGGATGGGTTCTATCGTGGCGTTTGCATAAAGGGAAATGGTGGCATTGAGAATCGCTCCGCCATAGAGATCGCTGTAAGGACTCACATCTGTACCGCCTCCTGCCAAACCGATCCTGAGCGGCGCTTTGCTTCGATAGATCATGCAATTTTTGATAATATATTCATTAGCGGACCTCTTCAACCAGCCCGGTAATTGTGTTTACGAGATGGGCCCAGCTGTACTTCATTTTTTCGCTGCGAAGATGAGGAATAAAATAATCTTCACCTAATTGGTAGAACTCGCTAATTGCATTGGCAATCGAGGGGGGATCGGGGGTAGTTACGAGGCCTACTTTCCCATGGGGAACGAGCGATGGGAGGCCTCCCACATTCGTGACGATCATAGGCTTTTCGAAATAATAGGCGAGGGGGGTAACGCCACTTTGTGTTGCCTGGCGATAGGGCTGTACGACAGCATCGGCCGCACAGACAAAATATTTCACCTCACTATCGGGAATGAAGCTGGTACGAAGGATGAGTTGATCACGAATGCCAAGGCGATCGATTTGGTCCTGGTACACTTTTTCATCTTCATAGAACTCGCCGGCCACCAACAGTTTTGTTTCATTCATGCCTTCCACATTCATCGTCTTCAGCATAGCCATTGCCTCAAATAGGAGGTCAAGGCCTTTGTACTTGCGTATGAATCCAAAGAACAGGAGAATCCTGCCATTCTCAGGCAGTCCCAAGTATGCTCGCGCATCCTTTCGGTCGATAATGTCGCCGAATGTATCATACAGCGGGTGATGAACAAGTTTGGCCGGTTTCTCCTTCTCGTACAATCTAAGATCTTGCATTACTTTCTCACTCATCGTAACGAAGGCGTCGCATGCCTTGAGGAAATATTTTGTAAACGGCTTGTCGCCCGGCCTTTTTTCATGAGGGATTACGTTGTCGGCAATACAAATGACCTTTGTCTGTTTGTTCTTCCGTGCATAGCGAAGAATAGTTCCCAATGCTGGTCCCATGAACGGAAGCCAGAAGCGGACAATAATAATATCGGCTCGCTCCTTTTGCAACCGTCGTCCAACATTGATCCAATTGAGCGGATTGATGGAGTTGATGACAGATCGAATGGTGATATCCTTCGGCGCCGGGTCATCCGTGAACTGCGACTTTCCTGGAAATAACAGTGAAGGGTACTGCAATGAAAACGAATAGATGGAACAATCATGCCCGAGTGACGTAAATTCTTTGGCCAATCGCTGGTTAAAAGTTGCCAGTCCTCCACGAAGCGGATGGGCTGGGCCCAGGATGATTATTTTTTGGTGATGCTTCAAGACGGTTTGTTGAATTGCCATTCGAGCGGGAATCGGGAATTAGGAATTTGGAATTGGGTTTACAATGGAAAAGTTTTTCTGAATCGATAAAGCCCGATTCCCGATTCCTAATTCCCGATGCCTATAGTCGTCAAAGTCCAGTTTTATCTTCGATCAGGTAGGAATTTCTATTTACAGAATTGCGGGCGATGAGTTCGCCAAGAAACCCGGCCAGGAACAATTGCATACCTACTATCAGCGCCGTTAGTGCCAAATAAAAATCGGGGCGATTAGTCAATGCGAAGGTTTCAGGGTTAATGAACTTGGAAATGATCAGGTACAATGATATGCCGAGTCCAACGAGGAAGAAAATGCTTCCCCACAACCCAAAGAAGTGCATGGGTCGTTTCGAGAACTTACTGACGAAGGTGATCGAAATGAGATCGAGGAAACCATTCACGAACCTGCGAAGGCCAAACTTCGACACTCCATACTTACGTGCCCTGTGCTCGACCGGCTTCTCGGTGATGCGATTGAAACCAGCCCATTTGGCTAACACGGGTATGTACCTGTGCATTTCACCGTATACTTCGATGCTCCTAATTACTTTATGTCGATATGCCTTTAAGCCGCAATTAAAATCGTGGAGCCTGATACCGGAAACTTTTCGAGTAACCGCATTGAAGAATTTAGATGGTATGTTCTTGGTGAGAGTATTGTCGTACCGTTTCTTCTTCCATCCGCTTACGAGATCATTGCCATCTTCCATGATCATATTTCGCAATGCTGGGATTTCATCGGGACTATCTTGCAAATCGGCGTCCATAGTGATCACTACTTCTCCCTGGGCAGCGCGGAATCCTTCATTTAGTCCGGCTGACTTGCCGTAGTTGCGCTGAAATTTGATACCCTTGATATGCGGGTTCTTCAACCGAAGTGATTCAATGACCTTCCAGGAATTGTCCGTACTCCCATCATCTACGAAGATGATCTCGTAAGAATAGCCATTCTCGAGCATCACTTTCTCTATCCATGCTGCAAGCTCGGGTAAGGATTCTTCTTCGTTTAATAGTGGTATGACAAGGGATATATCCATCTTTATTTTCTTCGCATTAACATTAGTCCTGCGCCGACCGCGGTAAATATAGCGCCTGTTATCATCGTTCCAAACATCGCTCCGGACATATTTGAAACTATGAAATTCTTTTCCATCTTCCTTACCATTTCAGCCTTTTCGATTGGTGTTCTATTCGACTTTTTATCTTCATCTAAATATGCTTTATATGCCGCTGCTTCTTTTTTGGCATATTCCGGATGCATGTAACCAAATATGCCTACAAATGTAACCATAATCAATGTGACAATTATGAAGCAGCGAAAACCGCGGCTAAATATGTCGCCGAATTTCGGACTGTACTCTGGCGATCGATAATACGCCAGTAGAGTCCATGCTATCCCACCTGCATAGATAGCATATACGATGTATTGAACAGGCGATGAGGGTGACTGCGTGTAAATAAGTAGGAGGGTAGTAAGCACCATGATTATCCCTGTAATGACGCCCTTTAGTAGCGGTGTGATCTTATTCATAAGTGAGTTGTGGATTAATTGAGGGTTGCCCGGCCCTTGTTGATGATACCAATCACTTTACCCATGAGCTCCTTCCCAACAAATGGTGAATTCCGCGACCGTGATTTAAAATCGGCTTGCCCTACGGTCCATCTCTGCGTTGGATTGAATAATGTTAGCGAGGCTCTGCTTCCTTCCTTCACGGTTAGCGGTTCGAGTCCAAATAGTCGCCGCGGGTTAATCGATAATAACTCCGCCCATTTGTCTTGGGGTATGGACGGCAGGGAAGTGACGAGAACTGCATACGTGGTCTCGAGACTGATCATCCCAAATCGCGCGTATTCGAATTCTACCACCTTGCTGTCATACTCGTGTGGCAAGTGATGGCTCGCGATGCAATCGACCGTATTATCTCCAATCGCGGCATGCAGTGCCGAGCGATCGTCTCGGGTGCGAAGGGGAGGGTTTACTTTCAGATTGGTGTCGTATTCCATCAGGTCTTCGTCGCAGAAGTACAAATGATATGGAGTAACGGAGCAGCTTATTCGACTGCCCCCGTCTTTACCACGCTTGATATATTCCAATGATTTTCTCGATGCGATACCGGTGAAGTGAAGTCTTGATTCCGCATACCTGGCCAGCTTGATATCGCGGGCGACGATGAGTTCCTCCGCCATGGCTGGTTTGCCGGGTAGTCCTAACTGGGTAGATATAATTCCTTCGTTCATGAGACCTTGAGGGTTTATGGTCTTGTCGTCCGGAATTTGGATCAGTGTACCACCAAAAGCTTTGACATATTGTAGAGCTTTCACCAATAATCCGGAGGACTGTACACTATTCACGCCATCGCTAAATGCAATGGCGCCGCTCGCACGCATGTCATACATTTCGGCGAGTTCTTTGCCCTCGGTGTTCTTGGTGATGGCGCCAATAGGGTGTATGTTCACAGACAACGCGTGCGATTTCTGTACAATGTATTCAACGGTTGACTTACTGTGTACGCAGGGACTGGTATTCGGAATGACCATCACGTCGGTATAGCCACCTGCTGCGGCGGCCGCAGCACCAGTTTCGAGGGTTTCTTTAAACTCATTGCCGGGGTCACCAAAATTAGCAAAACAGTCCATCCATCCGGGTGACACATGGATGCCAGGAATATCGATTATCGTGTCGGCCTGATCGGATAGACCCTTACCTGTTCTAATGATAATTTCGTTGTCAATAAATAGATCAGTGATTTGGCCGTTGTGAGGAGAGGAGGGATCGACGACCCTTGCATTCTTAATGAGTATTTTCATTAAGCAGCGAAGATAAAGGTTGTTTTTGATTTCAGGATTGCAAAATAATGGCTTAGTTTTGCCACCCCGTTCAGCCCCAAATGGTTATTAATAAGAGTTCGGGACGTAGCGCAGCCCGGTAGCGCACTTGCATGGGGTGCAAGGGGTCGCTAGTTCGAATCTAGTCGTCCCGACATTGAGAGAGCTTCACTTCATAAAGTGAGGCTTTTTTGTTTGTTCGAACCTGCCTTGGGCAGGCAGGTCTAGTCGTCCCGACATTGAAGAGACTCTTGAGTAATCAAGGGTCTTTTCATTTTAGGTAGGGACGTAGTCCCGCCATCGGCGGGACACTTGCATGGGGTGCGCTGAGACCATGCAAGCCGCCATATAGCCAAACCGCCTGTTAGCGGCTGCTCTTCTTGTCATCTTTGTCCAATTAGCCCCAATGATAGTGGTAAATCTTTTCTGTTACCAAGTTGTGTTGGGTCAATGCTCCAATGTTCCGCCACTTTCATTATGAATTCTTCGTCTGGAGTAACGAGATCTTTGTTGCCAAAATATTTTTCGTCTTTCGCCTCGTCTGAAAAGGTATTGACAAGTCTATATTGCTTTTCAATTTCAGTCGGTTCACCTTCGATAGCAATATTTTCACCTTGTTCGCCAAGATAAGAATACACCCTTGTAACTTGTCCGGTAGTTGCCCTTATCCAACAATGATATTCTACTACTCGTTGTGTGCAGAAAAACTGCGCTTCGCCAAACTCTTTGCTCAATATTCGCAAGATTTGTTTTACCTCATCAATACCTTCTTTGCTCTCACCTGTTGAAAGTCCCAAACCGCAAGCTAAAGTCCAACCGTCAATTGTAGGTGTTATAAACACTGAACCTGTATATGCTTTGTCAATGCCCACTTTCCAATTACATTTTGAACTGTTTTTAATTTTAAAAAGGGTAACAATCTTTTGTTGGTCGCTTGTCTTAACAGCAAACCACATACACTTATAACCGAAGCCAACAGGGAAGTCCGGAACTGTTTGGTCAACGGTTTCTTTAGGGATTGGACCTTGATTTCTTGGCTTGTTTCTAATAAAGACTAATACTGCAATTACAATTATTGCAACTCCAATTATTACTATTGTCATTTTGCTGTTCGCCATTTTAGAGTTTGCAATATCGGTTGTCCTGGGCACTTGAGTTGCCGCTAACGTCAGGTCTTTGGGATGTGGCGATATTCCGTATTACGTAAGCCTGGACTGGTGCTGAGTAAAGATATGTAGAGACCCTTAAATTATCAAGAGTAGGGAAGTAGTCCCGCCATCGGCGGGACACTTGCATGGGGTGCAAGGGGTCGCAAGTTCGAATCTTGTCGTCCCGACAAATAATAAAAAAGGCTTTAAGTCATGGGACTTGAAGCCTTTTTTGTTCGAATAAATTTCACTTCTTTTAGCTTCTAAATCGTCAATGTATTGGGAAGGAGTAATTTGTGTGGGTTCTATCCAGCAGTCCGAGTAGCTTTTAGGAGACGAACACAACGTACAGGGCTTGCTGCTGTGCTGGAATTTATGTTCGTCCAGCCCGGAACTGAAGCCCAATACAATTACTGATAGTGAAGATAAGTACTGAAGCTCAATAGAATTTGGTCAGCCCGAACTGCTGCTGATAGCGAATAAAAAGATGAGGATTTATTCGTC
>JACMKU010000205.1 GCA_014379965.1 Chitinophagaceae bacterium | reverse complement strand
TATACTTTAAATATTTTTCAAAGTTAAGAACAGGTCTTTCGGACTTCCGGACTTCCCGACTTCCTGCTTTTTCAGTAAATTAGTAGTATGAACAAATTCAGAAGTTTTCTTGAATGGAATGCCTTTGGCGTTTGTTCTGCCATAGGCGCCCGGATGGGCATTTCGACGAGCCGGATCCGCCAGTACTTCATGTACACCTCGCTGCTGACAATGGGATCCCCCATTATTCTTTATATGATCCTGGCTTTCTGGAGAAACATGCGGAAATATATGATGGCTACAAAGCGCAATCCCTGGTACTATCTATAGAAAGTTTAATGGTTTAATGGTTTAATCGTTCTTTAAACAGAAGGTTGCCTTAGCTTTCAAACTTCTGCTCAAAGAACGATTAAACTTTTAAACCATTCAACTCTCAAACTCTTAAATTAGTTCAACTCTTCGCCACTATCTATTATATCTCCTCATTCTCATCACTACTATTCACCTTAAAGTATATCCTCTCCCCATCCTTTATCATCGCCAGTACAAGCTTCCTGAATTCAGTGGCTGAGAATATGCTCTTGCTATCTCCGAGGGTCATTGAACCGCTGATATGCAATAGAACTCCCTTTTGAAATTCTGTTTTATCAAACGTCAACTCCACACCCTTGGCTTTCATTTGCTTCTTGATCTCCTCGAGTTGCTGGATTGTCGTGTTCTTGGTGATAGTGACGACGATGTCTTCTTCTCCTGTGATGACATGTCCGTTATTATCAACGACGGCCACACCTTTCGCTCCCACTGCACGCGTAGGAGCGAGAACGGCTACACCTATACCCTCCCCTATACCTTCACCAACACCTGTGCCCACACTTGCAATTCTGGGAGTGGCCTGCGGCGTTCCTTCGCCGGAACCAACGCCGGTCCCTGCATGAACCGCCGCCCCCGGAGCCAATGCTCCGTGTACATTGCTGCCCACTGAAACCACCCTACCGTACTTGCTTTCAAATTTATTCCTCTCACCTGCATTCGTTAAGTCATATTGCTCCGTAGTACCATCTTTCATTTTCATGACTGCCTTTTTTTCCGTTACCTCGAACTCTGCCACCTTAGTTCGATTGCCCTGGAAGACACGGGTTACATTTCCTTCATCCTCACCATCAATTGCGGGAGTAGGCGCCGTTGGTGCGACTGGCGGAACGGGTGGTGTCGGCGGTACCGGAGCTGCTGGAAACTTTCCATATTTCTTCTCGATCCTTGCGTGATCTGCCTCGTCGCGCATCGGATAAGTCTCGATAGTTCCATCAGTCTTTAGAATACGAAGCTGTACTAACCTATAGTTATCCTGCTGCACATGTTCCCAGCTGATGTTCTTAATACTGGGGTTTCTCTTCATAAATGCTTTCACTCCGGCTTCATCCATATCCAATGCCAGGGTGGGTGCGGTTGGGGCAAGCGGAGATGTGGGTGCAAGTGGTGGTGAAATTTCACCATAGAGTCCAGTATAATAGTCCTCTTTCTCGTTCCAGGCGGTCAATGGCAAACGAGCTACTTCTTTCTTCTGTACGTCTTTTACTACCACAATGCATTCTCCATTTTTGTTATGGATATCGATGTAATAGCCCTTATCATTAGGCACAATCTGCGGGGGTACGCTGTCTGTAAACGCGGGTTGAACCACTGTTGATGCAGACTGGTTAAACTTATCGACGATCTGTTTGCGGAAAGAGATTAACATCACGGCCAGCATGGGCAGCACGAATAGGAATTTGACAAGGTGCAACCGGGTCGTTTTTAATTTGTTCATCATGGCAATACGTTTTTTTAGTGACGAAAAATTGAACTTGGATGCTATACTATATTGATTGTTGCCGATCACTTTCAACAACAAGTATTGATATTGCCGCTTATCGACGCCGTTTTCGAGGACCTTATTGTCTGCTATAAACTCCAGGTTCTGACGAATCGACCGTTTGATGAGCCATGCGAAAGGGTTGTACCAATTGATAATACAAAGCCATTCGCTCCAGATGATGTCGAGGGTATGCCGCTGCTTAACGTGCACGAATTCATGACTAATGATTTCCTGGAGCTCGGCCTCGGTATGAAGTGCGCTATTGATAAAGACGGAATTTCCGAAAGAGAATGGAATGATATTATCGTTCACCTCGTAAAGTCGCATGCCATCCCCTGAGACCAGCCTGGCCTTTTTCTTCATCCTGAAGAAGGAGATGAAACGAATGAGAAATCGTATCAGGAAAAAGGCAGCGCCTGCCATAAGCGCGAAAGCCATCCAATCCCACTTATCGTAATTCGTAGACCATATGGGAATAGGGCAATGCGAGGCTTCCTCCATTGCAATGGTATACTGGTGCACCGATGGGATCATTTGCACGATATCGTTACGACCCGCCTCGTTGCGTTGCAATACCGGTGTAATATTAATGAATGGAATCAGGAATGACAATAAGGTATAGGTGACCAGGTACCACCGGTTTGAATTGTAAAACGTCAGTCTTCTTAAAACAAACTGGTAGAAGAGCCAGACGATGCCAAGGCTGATCGATAACTTAACCAGGTATTGTATGAGTAGAGACATAAGCGTCTATTTTCTGCTGTATAATAATTTTTTTATACCTCCTGATCAACACTGTTGAGAGCATTACCTTTCTTCTTAAATAAAAAATAATCTAAACTCCAACGACCCGGGCCGGTAAACAACACACAGAGGAATAACAGCAGCAGCAGCCATGAGGAATCGGACGAAAGCAAATCCCACTTACCCATGAAGAACGTGATGACTGACATAGTAACGATAAGAAAAACGGTGGTAATTCGTGTCAACAAACCGATAATCAGGAAAGCGCCACCGACGAGTTCTATTACTTTTCCGATTGTAGCCATCTGTTTTGGAGCAGGAAAACCCAGGTCGCCGAGCCATCCCACATAACCATTCATCGCGTCTACGGAAAACAGCTGTAGCCCGAAGTTGAATATTATAATGCCGCTGAAGATCCTTATGAGGACAATGCCATCACTCCAGACGCCGGTAGATGATAATAGGCGATTCCTCATTTTGTCTTTCCTCCTTCTATCAGGTTAATGATCTCTTTGAGTTCCTTCGCGGAGAGTTTCTTCTGTTCGACGAAAAAATTCACTAATTCTTTATATGAACTGTCGAAATACTCCTTGACGACGGTGTGCATGAATTTTTTCTTGTATTCTTCCTCGGTCACCGCTGGTTTATATAAATAGGCGTTGCCCACTAGTCGGCTGCTGAGATAGCCTTTCTTCTCCAGGTTCTTAACTATTGAAGCTACGGTTGTATACGGTGCGGGCTCATCCATGTTTTCCATGAAGGCTTTCACGTTGGCTTCACCAGTGCGCCACACGGCCTGCATAGTCTCCTCCTCGGTATGAGTAAGTTTTTCCATTTCTACGAAGTTTTCGTAAATCTACGGAAATTTCGTAGATAGCAAAAAAAATCTTATGATTGGTAGATTACGGGTACAAAGGGCAAAACCACAGGTTTCACGCAAAGACGCCAAGATTCGCAAAGACGCAAAGGATTTCACTGGTATTGAAAGAACCCTACACAATGGAAATTATCGGAGAGACTTTAAATTCAAGGGCACTCTTTGCGGCTTTGCGAATCTTAGCGTCTTTGCGAGAAATAAAACTATATTAATTGAGAAAGCTTATGGATGACCGCATCAATTTCCTCCCTCGTATTATGTCGGCAAAATGAGAAGCGTACCGTCACGAGACTAGGGTTGTTATTGATCGCCCTTATCACATGCGATCCTACATCCGCTCCGCTGCTACAAGCACTACCACCGGATACACAGATGTTATTTATGTCGAGATTGAAAAGGATCATCTCTGATTTTTCAGTCTTGGGGAATGCAGCACTCAAGACTGTATAAAGACACTTGCCCTCCTGGTCACCGTTGAATTGTACACCGGGGATCTTATTACGTAATTGTTGAATCATGTACGTCTTCAGCGATTGTATGTACACGCTGTCGCGCTCAAAATTGTTCATCGCTAAGTCAAGCGCCTTTGAAAACCCAACTATACCATAAACATTCTCGGTTCCCGCTCGCATGTTTCTCTCCTGCGCGCCGCCGAAGATGAATGGTTTTATTTTGACATTGTCATTGATATAAAGAATCCCCACTCCTTTCGGTCCATGAAACTTGTGCCCGGCGCCGGAAATAAAATGCACGGGTGTCTTGCGCAGGTCCAGTGGATAATGTCCAACTGTTTGGACGCAGTCGGAATGAAATATTGCATTGTACTTCTTGCAGAGATGACCTACCGAATCTATGTCGAGAATGTTGCCCACTTCGTTGTTTGCATGCATCAACGTAACCAGGCATCGCTCTTCATGACTTGCCAACTGCTTCTCCAGGTCTTCGAGGTCGACATGACCGTTAGGATGCAATTGAACATGACTGCTGGTAACCTCGTTGCCACAATCGTAGTGTTCGACCGTATGCAATACTGCATGATGCTCTATCGGCGAAGTGATAATGTGTTTGCAATCCAGGTCACGGATGGCAGACAGTATGGCTGTATTATTACTTTCAGTACCACCGCTAGTGAAAAAGATCTCACCCGGGTGGGCGTTTAACAACTTCGCAACCATCTTGCGCGCAGACTCAATTGCGAGCCTACTCTCCCGTCCATACGAATAGATAGAGGAAGGATTACCAAAATGAGTAGTCATATATGGCAACATCGCATCCAGCACCTCCTTATCCAGTGCTGTTGTCGCCGCGTTGTCGAGATAAATTCGTTGCATAAAGGCGCAAAGATAAGGAATGAGACGGGAGGCGGGAGGCGGGAGGCGGGAGGCGGGAGGCGGGAGGCAGGAGGCGGGAGGCGGGAGGCAGGAGGCGGGAGGCGGGAACATTAGTCAATAGTCAAAACTTAATCGAATTTCAGAATGCTACTCACCACTCACTATTCACCACTCACTGCTCACCACTCACCACTCACTGCTTTATCCTTATCGAATTCAGCGCATCATCAAATCGGTTAACATGGGTTGCCGGGACGTATGCGTAACCGATCTGGAATTCCTCGAGTCTTATTTCCTTCCAATACAGGCCGTTGTTGTCTGTTCCGCTAGTCAGGCCCGAAGATGAAGATCTTTTCATATCCGGTTGAACCATTCGGTGTTGATTCACCGTGGGCCACGTGGTATTTCGGGCGATATAGAACACGGCGCCGTCGTTAAAATCGTAGAATTGCTCCTTACCATCGTCGCTACCCACCCTGAATCGTTCCTCTACTCTGCCCTTCGGAAGCAGGATAACCAGCTTCACCAGTTTCTCATTTCGGTAGAATGTGAATTGTTTCTTATTGACGCCTCCAATAACGGAACAGGAAACAATAACGATAGCCAAAGAAAGCAGAAGGAGCATTCCACGGCTGCTTCCTGCCAAAACAAATTGGATTTTTTTCATGCCAACCGTGGATAAAAGAGTTATGTGAATTAATAATACGGTAAATTTAGTCATATAAATAATGTTATGTCCAACGAAAAGACTGACTGCCCTAACCACGAATCCCTCCACGACACCCGGAGAGGGTTCCTAAAGAAATCCACCACCCTTGCGGCATTTGCGATCACCGCCCCGGCAGTGGTGAAGGCTGGGGAGAACGATGAGAAGATCGCGGGTTTCTTCGAGAAGATGCCGCTTCAAATTGAAGTGAATGGAACCGCGCACAACCTCTCCGTCGAGCCTCGTGTGACCCTTCTGGATCTATTGAGGGAACAACTAAACCTTACAGGAACTAAGAAAGGCTGTGATCATGGACAATGCGGAGCGTGCACCGTACATGTCGACGGACGTCGGATCAATTCATGCCTGTCGCTTGCCGTGATGAACCAGGGTAAGAAAATCACAACGATAGAGGGGCTGGCGAGCGGTGACAAACTTCATCCCATGCAGGAGGCATTCATCCGTTTTGATGGTTTCCAGTGTGGGTACTGCACACCGGGGCAGATCATGTCCGCTGTTGCGTGTATCAAAGAAGGGCATGCTAACAGCGAGGACGAGATCAGGGAATTCATGAGTGGGAATATTTGCCGTTGCGGTGCCTACCCCAATATTGTAGATGCTATCACTGAAGTAAAAAAAGGAGGGCTGCCATTATGATCAATTTTGAATTTACACGCGTCTCTTCAGTGAAGGCGGCCGTCGATACACTGGCTAAGAACCCTGGAGGTGGATTCATTGCAGGCGGGACCAACCTGGTCGACCTGATGAAACGAGGAGTAATGTCACCCACGCGAATCATCGACATCAACACACTTCCACTTAAGCAGGTAGAAGAAACGAAGAATGGCTTGACGATCGGCGCCCTCGCTATCAACAGCGATGTATCCGAGCATGAACTCGTGAAGAAAAACTATCCCTTGCTCGCCATGGCGTTTAAGGCAGGTGCATCCGCGCAACTAAGGAACATGGCAACAGTTGGGGGGAACATGATGCAACGAACGCGTTGCACCTATTTCTATGATACTGCAATGCCATGTAATAAGCGCCAACCGGGAAGTGGCTGTGGAGCACTCCAGGGATATAATCGCATGCATGCCATCTTCGGCGCCAGTAATAAATGTATAGCTGTACATCCAAGTGACATGTGCGTGGCGCTGGCGGCGCTCAACGCTACTGTTACCGTGGTTGGCTCGAAAGGTCAGAGGAATATTCTGTTCACCGATTTTCACCGACTCCCAGGAGAGCAGCCGGAAAAAGATAATACCCTTGCCAAAGGTGAACTCATTACAGGAGTTACAATCCCTGCAAATCCCTTTACGAAGAATGTGTACTATCTCAAGATAAGAGACCGTGCCTCATACGCGTTTGCATTGATTTCTGTTGCTGCTGCATTAGACATGTCGGGCGACACTATCAAGTCAGCCAGGCTTGCTATGGGCGGCGTGTCGCATAAACCATGGCGTCTCACAGAAGCAGAGAAATTCCTGGCAGGGAAACCTGCTACAAATGAGTCTTTTCTCCGCGCAGCCGAGATCGGAATGAAAGGCGCTAAGGGATATGGATATAATAATTTTAAGTTGAAGATGGGAGCGGCGGGGATAGTGGAAGGTTTAACTAAGGCAATTCAAAACGTTTAACACTTTACGTTTAAGGGTTTAACGTTCTTTAATCCGATCAGGTTTCACGCAATGGCGCTAATGCGCAGTGGATAAGATGTCTTTCCTCTGCGCCTCCGCCCCTCTGCGTGAAATTTCATCTCTTTGCGCCTTTGCGAAACTTTGCGCCTTTGCGTGAAATATTTTTTTTGGATTTATAAATATGGATATGGACAACTTCTTACACACCCCAGCCGACCGGGTCGATGGGCGTGATAAAGTAACCGGCACCGCTCGTTACGCCGCAGAGCATCCTCATGCAAACATGACATATGCAGTTCTTGTCGGAAGCACGATCACCCGTGGTACCATTAAGAGTCTCGACACACGTGCGGCATCGGGTGCACCCGGTGTACTCGCAGTGATCTCGCATCTTAACTCTCCAAAGGTTCCCGGTTTTGAGCCCGTCGATAAGAAAGCGGATCCCAAGGGACGGGACTGGAACGGACTCAAAGTTTTTTATGATAATAAAGTCTATTCCAATGGCCAGCCAATTGCTATGGTCGTTGCGGATACATTCGAGAGGGCCTCATTTGCCGCATCGCTTGTAAAGGTGCAATACGAGAAGACCGCACATGAGACCGATTTTCAGAAATCGGCAAAGAACCCTACCCTTCCCAAAGGCTGGGAACCGCGTACATATAAGCGCGGCGAAGCCGATGCATACAAGAATGCACCGATCAAACTGGAAGCGGAGTACACCACACCGATTGAAACACACAATCCCATGGAATTGCATGGCATCATCGCGGTGTGGGACGGGCCTGATAAGATAAAAGTATTCACCAAAACACAGGGACCAAAGGATACACAGGAAAGCCTGATGCAAGCATTCAAACTACCTGAAGCGAACGTGACAGCCATCGCCGAGTACGTCGGTGGCGGATTCGGTAGCGCTTTGCGTACATGGCCGCATGAAATAGCGGCGGTATTGGGTGCCAGGCAGGTGAAGCGCCCGGTGAAACTTGTAATCGGTCGCGATCAGATGTTCACGATGGTCGGTCATCGTCCTTGTACCTGGCAACATATTGGAATAGGCGCAACCACCGATGGAAAGGTGGTTGGCATTTCACATTCAGCTGTCGCGCAAACTTCTTCTTATGAGAATTTTACCGAAGGCATCGTAAACGTCTCCAAATTTCTATATGCCTGTCCGAATGTAAATACTAGTTATAAGATCATTGGAATGGACGTGAGCACACCAATATGGATGCGTGGCCCTGGCGAAGCCACCGGAACATTCGCACTGGAATCCGCATTGGATGAGCTGGCGTATAAACTTGGCCTTGATCCCATCGAGCTGAGATTACGCAATCATGCAGATACGGATCCCGAACGCAACCGTCCATGGTCGAGCAAATTTCTCAAGGAATGTTACCAGATTGGAGCCGATCGTATCGGTTGGAATAAACGCAACCCCACACCACGCACGATGCAGGAAGATGGCATGTACGTAGGCTATGGAATGGGAAGTGGCGTATTCGGCGCATTCCGGGGAAATGCAAGCGTAAGAGGAGTTCTGAATGCGAACGGTGTGCTGGTCCTGGAAAGTGCTGTAAGCGATATGGGTCCCGGAACGGCGACGGCGATGGTCAACATTGCTTCGCAACTTATGGGTATGCCGGCGAATAAAATTCAATTCAAGCTTGGAGATTCATCTTTTGCACCTGGTCCAACTCAGGGCGGTTCCGCAACTACTTCTACCTTGGGATCGGCAGTAAATGACGTATGCGTCTCCATTAGGAAAAGGCTGGCGGAACTTGCGATAAAGGAAGGGTCTGTCTTTCATACCGCAAATGTGCATACTGTAAAAACCGAAGACCTGGTTTTCGAAGATGGCAAGATATCTCTTGCGACCAATCGGTCGATCAATATTACGTATGCCGATATACTCAAACAAAATAACCTGCCCGAGCTTGATATCACACTCGAATCAAAAGGATCAGAGGAGCAGCGAAAATATTCGTCTTATTCTTTCTCGGTTCACTTCACTAAGGTGCACGTGCATCCGTTGACCGGAGTAGTAAGAGTAAAACAGGTTGTAACCGTAGGTGATGCGGGTAAGATCGTGAGCGAGAAAACCGCGAGGAGTCAAATGATCGGCGGAGTAGTCGGGGGAATTGGCATGGCGCTCACGGAAGAGGCCGTGATCGATCACCGATATGGACGGTATGTCAATAATAATTTCGCCGATTATCATGTGCCTGTAAATGCCGACATTCCCAAGATAGAAGCGTTATTCGTCAATAAGCCAGACCCGATATTAAATCCTATGGGAGCCAAAGGCATGGGAGAGATCGCCCTGATCGGCTTCGCCGCTTCGGTCGCTAATGCGGTTTATCATGCTACTGGGAGGAGGATTCGGGAGTTGCCTATTACGCCTGATAAGTTAATTTAGTTGATTAGATTGATTGAGTTGATTGAGTTGATTGAGTTGATTGAGTTGATTGGGTTGACTAGGCGTGAAAAGTGTCTGCCTACCTTAATCAACTCAATCAACTCAATCAACCTAATCAACTAAATCAACCAAAACCACCCTACATAAATTCACGAATATCCTGCATTAACCTCAACGCAATATTATTCGCCTTCGTCTCAAAATCACTCTCAGCGTAGATGCGTATTATGGGCTCGGTATTGGAACTGCGAAGGTGTACCCAGTCATTGTCGAATTCTATCTTTAGACCATCCTCGGTATTGACAGGGTTGTTCTTATATTTTTTGCGGATGTTGTTGAAGATCGCAGGAAGATCGAAACCATTCTCGAGCTCGATCTTATTCTTTGAAATAAAATAATCGGGATACGTTGCTCGAAGCGATTTTATGCTCTTGCCTGAATTGGCGAGATGAGTAAGGAATAATCCGATGCCGATGAGTGCGTCGCGACCGTAATGAAAATCGGGGACTATGATGCCTCCATTTCCCTCGCCACCGATCACAGCTTTTACTTCCTTCATCTTCCTGACGACATTTACCTCACCGACTGCAGATGGGAAATATTCGCCTCCATGCCTGAGCGTGATTTCCTTGAGCGCTTTTGTGCTGCTCATGTTGCTCACAGTATTGCCTTTCCTGTGCTGAAGTATATAATCGGCTACTGCAACGAGTGTGTATTCTTCCCCAAACATGCTACCATCCTCGCACACGAAACACAGACGATCCACATCTGGATCTACTGCAATACCCAGATGTGCCTTCTGTTTTACTACCTCGCTACTTAATTGTGTAAGGTGTTCTGGCAATGGTTCGGGATTGTGTGCAAACCTCCCATTCACCTCTCCATTTAGCACAATCACCTCTTCTACGCCAAGTGCTTTAAGCAGAGCCGGCACAAATGTCGCACCCGTAGAGTTCACTGCATCCACGACAATCTTGAACTGCTGCTTCGCAATTACCTTCGCGTCAACCAGTGGATATTGTAGCACCGCATCGATATGTTTCTGGAGATAACTACTATCCATGGTCACTTTTCCGAGCTTGTCTACACCCGCAAACACAAAATCCTCCTCCGCAGCTTTCCTCAGTACTTGCGCGCCTATTTCGCCGGAGATAAACTCCCCTTCCCTATCCAATAACTTCAATGCATTCCATTCTTTTGGATTATGACTTGCCGTGAGGATGATGCCTCCATCTGCGTTCTCCATCTTCACAGCGAGTTCTACAGTAGGTGTGGTAGACAGGCCCAGGTCGACAACGTCGATGCCAAGACCGGTCAACGTGCTTACGACAAGGTCACGAACCATGGCGCCACTTATTCGACCGTCTCTACCCAATACTATTTTTGCCGCTCCTCCTTTGGAGACGATGCTGCCGTATGCGGCGGTAAATTTTACAATGTCGAGGGGAGATAAATTCTCGCCGGGAACTCCTCCAATTGTTCCCCGGATGCCGGATATGCTCTTGATCAGTGCCACAGGTGGTTGTTTATTTTGCGATAGCAAAAATACGGGATTCAAGCAACTTCATAGGTAGAGAGACGGGAAGTCCGAAAGACCGAAAGACGGAAAGACCAACCCGTTATTCGAAGAGCAAAAGCAACTACGAGAAACAAGATGGTCTTCCGGACTTTCGGACTTTCGGTCTTTCGGACTTCCCGTCTTTCCGTCAAACGCCGAACAGTCCCTATTTTTGCCAAAAACTTACATGGCAGAGAAGGAATGGTACAGAGACTGGTTCAGCTCTCCCTACTATCATAAGCTTTATTTCGAACGGGATGAGAAGGAAGCGGAATCGTTCATACATAAGCTCGTCGGCCACCTCAAAATCAATACAGGCAGCCACGTGCTCGATGTTGGCTGCGGACGGGGGCGACATTGCCGTCTCCTGTCTTCCCTCGGCTTACAGGTCACGGGCATCGACATTTCATCAGAAAACATCGAGTATGCAAAACAAACCGTTGGCGAAACCGACAAACTCCAGTTTTTCATCCACGATATTCGCCTGCCTTTCTGGGGAAATTACTTTGATCACGCGTTTAATTTCTTCACGAGCTTCGGTTATTTCCACACGCGGCGCGAGCACGAAGCGGCCATTCGAACGATAGGCAACTCAATTAAACCTGGTGGGTATTTTGTCATCGACTATCTCAACGTTCATCATACCGAGGAACATCTCCTACCTGGAGTAACGAAAAAGATTGACGTCACAACGTATGATCTTCGTAGGTGGGATGACGAATCGCATTTCTACAAGACTATCAACGTCTCCGACCAGTCGTTACCCCAGCCAATCGAATTCACTGAAAAAGTCGCAAAGTTTTCATTGGGCGATTTTACAGACATGCTCAGTTACCAGGGAATGCAGGTACAGGAAGTCTTCGGCGACTATAACCTGGGGTCCTACGACATTAGAACTACGCCACGCATGATCATCATTGCCCGCAAAGTCGATTCTCAATCGGGGGATAAGGAGAAGAGGTTGTATAGTGATGGGAGGAGGGGTGATGCGTTGACGTGAGTTGTTGCATTGGTTGAATGGGTTGATTAAGTTGATTGCGTTGATTTAGAACGGAAATACCTACGTACTGGTGGTCCTATTCAACTCAATCAACTTAATCAACCCATTCAACTAATCACCTTTATTATTCATCAACATATACCTCGCCGTTTCAAAAAACGCCGTCGTCACATCCGACATCATGCGCTGTATCGAATCACGTTGGAGCTTGGTGTATGATTGTCCACTATACTTTACGGGTATCAATTGTTCATTGGGAAAGTTGAGATTCTTTGTGAAATAAAAATCATCTGTAACCACTCCAATCACGCCGGCAGTATTTGTAATGAAGGCCAGGTTGTTTTTCTTGGCAGGATCGAGTAAGTCGCGCCCCAGAGTTGTATTGACATAAGGCTGTTGAACCATTCCTGCGATTGTAGGAAGCACATCAATCTGCGACACTACCTCACTCCTCATTTGTGGCGAAAGCAAGTATGGAGCATAAAATAATAAGGGCACATGCTCATCCGTGAGGCGATGGTCCGTCCACACGGAAGGATAGACTGCCTCCGCGTTGCCAGCCACACCATGGTCACCCACGAAAACAAAAATGGTGTTGTGAAAATAGGACTGCTTCTCCGCCGCTTCCATAAATTTTTGGAAACAATAATCCGAGTATCGAAAAGTATTGTACTCATCCAATGATTCGAAACCATATTTCCGTAGCTGTTCATCGGACACCACCAGTTTCTCAAAGTCTGTATCTCCCGGAGGGATCATGTATGGCCTGTGATTGTCCGAAGTTTGAATGATGGCAAAGAAGGGTTTGTCCTCCTTGCGAAATACTTCATTCGCTTGCAGGAAAAGATCTTTGTCGCTGATGCCCCATACATTGATCTTAGGCGACGTGAAGCTGCCTTCTGTATGCATCTGGAGACTATCGACGTTGTTTAGGAGTCCGCGGAAGTTGTTGAATTCCGGACTACCCCCAAGGAAATAATGCTTAGTATACCCTTCGAAATTATTGATGATGGTCCGCTGCTCTATGGCCAACGGATTCCTGGTAGAGAACTTGAACAATTGTGCGTCAGGAATGCCAGTAAGTAATGCAAACAATCCGCGTGCAGTGGAGAAATGCGGAGAAAAGCATCTATCGAAGAAGACTCCCTTATTTGCCATGGATTGGAAATAGGGCGTAGTGTTTAATGGATTGCCACTCATGCTACTTTTGTACATGCTGAATGATTCACACATCACCAGTACGATATTGGGCCTGCTCTCGATGGCCTTACTCCCGGGAGCCACTATTCGACGATACGAGAATTCATTCTGGGGAGGAAGCTGTAACAGTTCCTTCATCAATGGGAATGATTCCCTGGCTTTCGCCTCGTTAAATTCCGGCTTGCGTAACCGAAGTGTAGCAAAGAAATTCTGGAGCGGATTAAGTGCGAGGTAGGATTTGAAATTGTCCCTGAAGACGAAACAATCTTTCCAGGTGAGAGGAGACCAGGCCAAACGTCCATAAATAAACAATCCAAGGATGATCGCAGAGACAATGAAGAATTTCCTGCGATATGGAATACCAAGGCCATCAGTCTGGTTGATCACTCGCCAGTGACTTTTGTGATACATCCACCTGAACAATAAAACTCCAACTAACAGACCGAGTATCATCCAGACCATTGGATAGGTCTGCCACATCATACGCCACGATATCCCGAAATCCTCGGCAAAATTCATTGCTCCCGCATCGACCCTTGTCTGATTGTAGGAGAAGCTGCCAAAGTCGGCTGCAAAAAAAATGAATACGATAAAAGTAATGACGGCTAGGTACCATGTCCACCATTTCTTGTTACGAGCTGCATAGAACGGTGACATCTGGGGAACCATGCTGAGTATAATGATCGGAGACAATATGATGGCCACCCATCTCAAGTCATATTGCAATCCCATTAGAAATGATGGTAAAAGGTCGAAAAAGGAAAGCCCGGTGGGTTTAAATGCGAAATAAGTGACCACCCTAAAGAGAGTGAATATCAACAGGAAGATCAGGAAGAGGTTGATCACCCATAATATTGTTTTCGGGATCTTGTACTTTAATAGCATGATTGAGGTACAAAAGAAGAATAATTTTCTGACATCCTGGTGATTGGTTACGAGTTATGGGTTATGAGTTACGCCCCTCGCTCCCGCTCTGTTTCTGTTCCTGTTCCTGTTCCTGTTCCTGTTTCTGATCCGGATCCTCTTTCACCCTTTATTTGGAAAAAGAAAGAGAAACAGGAACAGAAACAGAGCGAGAAACAGAGCGGGCGCGAGGGATGCCACCCGTAACTCATAACTCATAACCCATAACCCATAACTGATAATCGTTATTTTCGCCAAATGCTATCGATCCTCAAAACCCTGGAAGAGTTCGACCAGTGGCTTTTCATGAAGCTGAACAGCGGAATGACCAATCCAGTCTTCGATGTGCTCATGCCTTTTCTTCGTCATGGTACACATTGGGCACCGCTTTACCTGTTCCTTGGGGTTTTCGTCGGTATTAATTTTGGAAAGAAGGGGCTTTGGTGGATACTGTTCTTTGTTGTCACGGTTGCATTCACAGATATGATCGGCACATATGTTTTCAAGCATAATGTACTTCGGTTGCGTCCCTGCAATGATCCGGATTTCTTTTATAACGTTCGCCTCCTTGTCCAACGCTGCTCCGGTGGATCAAGCTTTACCTCGAATCATGCCGCCAATCATTTCGGCATGGCGACGTTTTTCCTGATCAGTTTTTATCCCATCTTGAAAAAATGGGCATGGATTGGCATGGTTTGGGCTGTTCTGATCGCTTATGCGCAAGTTTATGTAGGCGTTCATTATCCTTTTGACGTACTGGCAGGCGCTTTGCTTGGAATACTCGTTGGGTTGTTGACAGGCAAACTGTTCAAGAACCGCTATGGATTTCCTATCTTCGATAACAAACCAACGATGACCCTTTAATGGATATATTCATACTGGCCTGTCTCATACTAATCAATGGTTTATTTACAATGGCTGAGATTGCTCTTGTGTCCGCAAGGAAGGCAAGGCTCGAAAGCCAGGCAGAGAAGGGCGACGCAAGGGCACGAAGGGCACTGGAACTCTCAAACAATCCCGAAATTTTTCTCTCGGCCGCCCAGATTGGCATCACGCTGATTTCGATTATTACGGGTGTGTATTCAGGCGAACGCTTTGGCAAAGACCTCCAACCGCATATTGAGAAGATCGAGTTTCTGCGCGATTATGCAAATACCGTTTCCACCACTATCATCGTAATAATAGTCACTTTCCTTTCAATAATCTTCGGCGAACTGATCCCAAAGCGAATTGGACTTTTGAGAGCGGAGAAGATAGCGAAAATGGTAGCTGCACCGGTTAATGTCTTCGCCAAGATCACACATCCCATCGTATGGCTGTTGAATAAGGTCAGTAACCTATTCTTCAGCATTTTCAATATCAAGCGCGCGAAAGACGACGCGGTTACCGAGGAAGAGATCAAGACGATGATCACTGAAGGCACTGAGGCTGGGACGATCGACGAAGCTGAACAGACGATCATCAACCGGGTGTTTCATCTAGGCGACAGAAATATTACCTCGCTGATGACCCATCGCAGCGATATCATCTGGTTTAATCTCGACGATACGGAAGAGAAAATAAAGGAGAAGATTACATCCGAGCCACACTCGGTATATCCGATATGTGATGGTGAAATCGACAACATCAAGGGGGTAGTGTCTATAAAGGACCTGTATGTAAGCCCTGATAGTATTCAATTCAAGGACATCATGCAAACGGCGCTGTTTGTACCAGAGAACAACTCTCCTTTCCAGGTGATGGAAAAATTCAGGGAGTCGAAGATTCACTCCTGTTTCATCGTAGATGAATACGGAAGCATCCAGGGCCTTGTTACGCTAAATGATATTCTCGAGGCTATCATCGGTGAGATCCCACAGCCGGACATGCAGGATTACGAGATCAATGAACGTGAAGACGGAAGTTATCTGGTGGATGGCCAAATTCCTTTTTATGACTTCCTCACCAGGTTCGATAAGGTTGAATGGATGAATGAGGGCGAACAGGACTTCGACACACTTGCAGGGTTCATCCTTCACAAACTAGAACGCATCCCTAAGACTGGCGATAAGCTGGAATGGAAGGGCTTCTCAATAGAAGTAATGGATATGGATGGGCACAGGATTGACAAGGTGCTGGCTACGATTAGTAAGGAGCTTCGTGATGATATGGAAGATTAAGTTGAAGGCTAGTGGCTAGTAGGCAGTAGCTAGTGGGGATCCTTAGGCCGAACCATTCTAGTTAACCCCTGATGAGTCCTGTGGCAGGGACATCAACCCATTGATTTATTATTTGGGCTTGTACCAGGCTTGATCCCGGGTTAAGTAGATAGTATAGATTGATTCGAACTAAGGATCCCCACTAGCCACTACCTACTAGCCACTAGCCACTCACTGTTTTCCCTTCTTACCACCTCCTTCCTTCATCCGATTCGCTTCCTTCAACTTCTGCCACAATATCCATTCAATCTGCCCATTGACACTGCGAAATTCATCTGAAGCCCATTTTTCAAGGGCCTTGTATGTCTCATTGTCGATTCTCAGTACAAAAGATTTCTTGTCACTCACAGGTTTGGGTTTTCCCTATAGATTATTGATACAAGGTACCCGTGTTTAATACGGGCTGGGCTCCGCGCTCGCCACAAAGTACTACCATCAGGTTGCTTACCATCGCCGCTTTTTTCTCTTCATCCAATTCCACGATGTTTTTTCTCGATAGCATCTCCAGGGCCATTTCGACCATCCCTACCGCACCTTCCACGATCTTCGTTCTTGCAGCAACGATGGCGGTGGCCTGCTGACGTTGCAGCATCGCGCCGGCGATCTCCTGGGCATATGCCAGGTGGCTAATGCGCGCTTCACGAATGTTTACTCCCGCCGGAGCAAGTCGCTCGTTCAATTGATGCTCGAGCATTTCATTTACCTTCTCGCCTCCCTCTCGTAACGTGATGCTGGCATGTTCATCTTCTAAGTTGTCGTAGGCGAAACTATTCGCAAGAAAACGGAGGGCTGCCTCACTTTGCTTATGTACATAGTCGCGGAAGTCCGAAACTTCGTACGCCGCTTTATACGTATCGCCAACCTGCCATACAATCACCGCGGCGATTTCTATTGGATTGCCCATCTTGTCATTGACCTTGAGTTTCGAACTCTCCAGGTTCTCCGCCCTTAGCGATATCTTGTGTGCAGCATAAAAGGGATTTACGAAGAATAGGCCATTCGACTTCACGGATCCAACATAGTTACCGAAGAAGTTAAGTACTCTCGAATGATTTGGGTTGACAATCATGAGCCCTTTAAGCAGGAGAATGCCGACTAGTGTCACCAAGATCGCAGGGATCACCATCCAGGTTGTCTCCCCAACTCTTGTGAAAAAGTATGCAGCTACGGCAAATGAAAGCAGGGCAAGCACGAGGACCAGGAAGCCCGAAACTGGTTTAATGATCTTTTCCATAAGCAGAATTGTTTGATATCAATTTGATATCAAAACTATATTAGTATCTTGATATTGCAAAAAAAACTTTTATGACCCAGACAATCGTTACCCTCCTTCTCTGTTTCTGCCTCACAGGACTTAATGCGGCTACTGTCGACAGCATTGAAATTTATAGCACTTCAATGAAACGAAACATACCCTGTATCGTCATTAAACCCAATAAGTTCAGAACAGCTGTGGTGAAAGCCTTTCCCGTCGTCTACCTTCTTCACGGCTACAGCGGCAATGCGAAAAACTGGATTTCGAAGGTGCCGGAACTCAAGATCCTTGCGGATGAACATCAGTTGCTGATCGTTTGCCCCGATGGTGGCTACAGCAGTTGGTACTTCGATAGCCCCATCGATTCGAGCATGCGCTACGAAACATACATTGCAGTTGAAGTGCCGGCATACATTGACGAGCACTATCCAACTATTAGAAATAGAAAGGCTCGAGCGATTACCGGGCTAAGCATGGGAGGTCATGGCGGACTCTTCCTTGGTTTTAGACACGCTGATTCATTCGGAGCTTGTGGGAGCATGAGTGGAGGAGTTGAACTCTATTCGTCGCGCAATCGCTTCGACCTTGCGAAGAGGATCGGCGACACGGTGCAACACGCGGAAAATTGGAGAAAGTATTCTGTTGTCAATACAATAGAGAATTACCCTAAGGATTCTCTTGCCATCATCATCGATTGTGGAACGGAAGATTTCTTTTACAGCATCAACCGAAATCTCCATGAAAAACTTCTTAAGCTAAAGATCCCGCATGACTACATAGAAAGACCAGGTAAACATGATTGGGCATACTGGGCGAATGCGGTAAGGTTCCAACTACTATTCTTCAGTAACTACTTCGAAAGGCAGGGCTTTATTCAAAAACGTTAGATGTTCACGCGAAGGCGCAGAGGCATATAAGGAATCGGTAATCGGTAATTGGGAACCAGTCCGAAGTCGTTGATTCAAGAAAAGAAATTTCTACTCGAAGCCCGATTCCTGATTACCAATTCCAAATTCCTTAGATGCCTTAGCGCCTTTGCGTGAACCTTCTTTATCAATGGCCCGTCGATCCATCCCTTGCCTTGATCTTCTTCTTTCCCGAGTTTTTCTTCTCGTAGTCGAGTATCGCCTGCGGTTTTGCCAACGCCTTCTTACCAGATGTATCTGATGCTGCTTTCTTACCACTGCTAACGCCTATAGGCATCAGGTCCTCGTCCATCACCTCTCCGTCACCCGTCACGATCTTGTTCATTTGAAATTTCTCCGTCTTCACGATTACGCCTTCGGAAGGATCATAATAATTCCATTCGCCATGACGCATCGACACACCTTCGTTCTTCACCACCACCCTATCGATTAATTTCGTGGGGTCTCTCAGGTCAAAGATCGGCACAGTATCATATTTGTTCGCGGGGTCTATCGCTCTCCAGCTTTCTTCGCGCAACAATCCACCGTTATATGTAAAATATTTAGATCTGCCACTCAGTTTACCCCAACGATAACTCTCTTCGGCGATCTTTATTCCCTGAAGCGAATACCTCCTCCATGTGCCTTCCTTCAGGTCATTCTCGAAATATCCTTCTTCTTCATAGCCCCTTTCACCTCGAAGATCATCCACATGCACAGCCCAGGGACCCTGTTTTAGCCCCTTCATGTCAACGCGGTTGATGGTATCGCCTTTCACGCTGATCACAAAATCCTTCCATTGCCCAAAACTGTTGAGTGAGATCAAAAGAAACATACATAGGATAAAACGCATATAGTTGAGTTTACAGGTATGATTAATAAACGGAAAAAACAGTTGCTTTATGCGCAAAATTAAAGCCATTTCGTGAGGTTTGGGATCGGGACGTTGTTAATTCACAGAGTGTTACAAAAGTGTGAGTTATGAGTTGTTGTTGCGAGCGAAGCGAAGCAAATAAGTCGTCATTGCGAGCGAAGCGAATGAGTTAAGGCATGCTTAAGTTCAAAGCCGTCACTTCTAACTCGACATTTTGATATTCGAAGTCATAATGACTTCG
>JACMKU010000204.1 GCA_014379965.1 Chitinophagaceae bacterium | reverse complement strand
CTATCCCTTTACTCGCAGCATTACACATCGCATCGATCTGCACCTGCGGACAATAGGTCTTGAGTAACCATTCCATCATTTCAAGGCTGTTGCTTTCGTCGTCAATTAGGATGCATCTTATCATGGCAGATTGTTTTTATAGTTAGCGTCTGTCGTCATTGCGAGCGAAGCGAAGCAAGTGAATAGTGAGTGGTGAGTAGCCACCCGGTTATCAAGCCTTAAAGCCTATTCGACCCTTGCTTGCCTATTGCCCTTTGTCTATTGCCTCCCGCCTCTCGCCTCCTGCCTCCCGCCTCTCGCCTCCCGCCTCCCGTCTCCCGTCTCACACAGGTATATTCAACACCACCTTCGTCCCTCCCGCCTGATTGTGGCCATTCATCAGATCGATGATTTCGATGCTGGCATTCAGCTCCGCATGCTTATTAAGCAGGCTGAGTCGATTCTCCGTCAGTTGCATACCCAGCGATTTCCTTGAGGTGGCGGTCTTGCTTCTCAATTCCTTGGCCTTTTCCCTTCCAATCCCGTTGTCTTCAATGATGCATTGAAGCATTCCTTCGCTTGCCATCCTTACGGAAATGCTAAGATGACCGCTGTTCTCTTTGTGAAGCAACCCATGCCAGATCGCGTTCTCCACGTAGGGCTGGATGATCAGCGGCGGTACCTCTATCGTATCAGTGCCGAGATTATTTTCCACGTTTATTTCATAAGTAAACTTCTTGTCGAATCGCAAAGCTTCCATTTCTATATATAGCTTGAGCGCCTCCAACTCATTGGTCAGTATTACATTTTTGCTGTTTGAATTGTCGAGGATCCGGCGAATCAACTTAGCGAACTTGGTAAGATATAAAGATGCCGTAGTCTGATCACTTTTGACAATATACCTGTTTATCGAGTTGAGGCAATTGAAAATGAAGTGTGGGTTCATCTGTGCCCTCAATGCCTGCATTTCTACCTCTGTCATTTTCTGTTGTGTGCTCATGAGAATGTTTTGTGCCTCTCTTCTTTCTTCCTCGGCTCTCGCCCTGACTATTTTATTTGCACACAAGGACGCGATTGTAGTGAGAATCGACAAGTGCCTTTGAGTAAAGAACCTTTTTCTTGAGTGCTCGCAGTCGATAACACCCAGGACCTTGCCATTATAGATAATGGGAACCGTGATCTCAGACAATCGTCTTTCGTCATCAATTATATAACGCGGATCGTTCGTGGTATCCGAGATGATCTCGGGCCTGCCGCTGAAACCTACACTTCCAACAATGCCTTTGCCTGGTGTTATGCCTAAGGGCTTGTCGATCTCAAATTCCCGTGGGCTCTTTGGACCGTGCGCGGCCTTCTGTATAAGCACATTCCTCTCTTCATCCATCAGGTAAATAACACAATCCTCGAATCCGAGTCGGCCGATGCAGTTCTTGGCCACATCCCAGAGTATGGCCTCTACTGACTGTTGCTCCGACATGCTCGACGCGAAGTAAGTAATTGCCTGCTCTGTTTCAATCTCTTCCTTCTGCTCTGCGATCTTCTTATTTCTACTGGATATCAACCAGTAAATAATCCCAGTTATCAGCGCCAATAATGCCCCGATGAACCACCACCGCTGCCACAATGGTGGAATAATAGTTACCTGAATGCTGTTGTCCGCATTGATCCAGTTTATCCCATCGAGGCTCGCCCTCACTTTGAAGTTGTAGTTGCCGGCCGGAAGTGAAGAATAGCGCGCCTGCCTCACGTCAACTCCGTTTAGCCAATCCTTATCAAACCCTTCCAACTTATATTGATACTTAATATTCTTTGAACCTTTAAGGTTGATGGCGGCGAATCGGAATAGTATGCTATTATCCTTATATGGAAGCGAGAGATCATGGATGTTGCCAAGGAAAACCGTAGTGTCAACCATCTCCGCCTGCGTGATGTTGACACGAACGCCAGCGGGACGATTGATCAGTTGGTCTGGATAGAAGTAATTAACACCGGTCCTGCTTCCCCAAAAAAGTTCACCCGTGCTGCTCGTAAGGAAACTGCCAAACCTGAAGCCATCCGCGGTCAGGCCTGAGTTCTCGTCGAAGAAGCGCATGGTTCCCCGCTCAGGATCGAAGCGTACGATGCATTTGGTATTTGCGATCCAAATCTTTCCCTGGTTATCTTCAGTAATGCTTTCGCAATAATCATACTTTAAACCGTTGCTACGGTCGTAGGTCTTGACAGTACCAGTGGATATAATGCTGAATCCTTTCACCGTGGCCACATAAATCTTGCCAGTGCGGTCCTCGATCAAATTGTGACATTGATTAGCAGCCAGGCCATCCTTGACTGTATAGTTCACAAGTGTGTTTGCCTTCTTATCGTAACAGTATACCCCATTCATCGAAGAGATCCACATGTTGCCATTACGGGATTCGAGAAAAGAGTTCACTCGGAACCCCGTGATTTGTTTTAGCGCAGGGCGATCCTTCAGTGTGTTTATCTGGTATGATCGTGCATCGATTGTATACATTCCAGCATTAGTGCCGGCCCAGATCAATCCGTCTGAGGCAGTATAAAGATCGAAGATATAGTCACTCTTTACCGCCGGGCTCAACGATGTATCCCGAGCTACCTTACGAAACTGGCCAGTTCCTCCATCGAGTATGGAGATGCCATCACCCAGGGCACTCACCCAGATTCTTCCCGACTTGTCAATGCAAAGGGAACGTATTTCCAGGCTTTGACTACCCGTCCAGATGGGAGCTGAATAGTAATAGAAAAACTTGACACGGTTATTCTTCTTATCCCAGCGAATCAATCTCTCCAACGCACCTATCCATAATATTCCGTCGCTGTCTTCGGCCATTTCAGTGACGAAGGAGTCATAGAAATTCCCCTGGCCATCACTGAAGATCTTTATCATCCCGGCCTGTCGGTTGTTGATATTCGAGATGCTTACACCAGCGTTATTAGTACCAATAATAATTTCTCCATTACTTCCGCCCAACACACGCCAGATCATGTTGGCACTAATTGTATTTGGGTTGATGGGATCATGCGTATAATTAGAAATATCACCCGCCTTGGTAATGATCGCGAGTCCAGCGTAGTCCGTTCCTACCAACAAGTCTCCGTTAGCAGCAGGGCGCACTTCCGTTATTGTGGAATTTATTCGTTGCGTGTTGAGTGTGCTGGTCAACTGGTATTCTTTCAATACCTGTTTTTTACTAATATCTACAATCTGTACCACTCCATGTTGCAAACCGATTGCGAGGGAGCTGTCATTGTACTTACAGAGGCTGAACACGGCCTTGAAAGGCTGCTCATATGTAACTTGACGCTTCGCATAGTCAACAATCATCACCAGGCTGTCAGTCGCATAGATGATCTTGTTGTCATCGAATGGTTCGGCATCATGAAATCGTTGATATTTTAATTTCTCAGGTATCCAGTCAATTCTCGTCCAGCGTTCTGTTTTCTCATCATAGTAGTACTGCCCAAGACTCGTGTACAAGACAGGGCCAAGGATCTTTGTGTCCATGATGGTCCGGCATCCGAATTTAGTCACCGAATCATTGAGAACGACACGCGTGAATTTCCTGTTTTCATCTACCCAGGTCACTCCCTCTCTGGTGCCAAGCCAGATCCTGTTGCGACTGTCGCATGTCATATGGATGACGTTGTTGCCAGCCATAGCGGGCTGGGTTTCCTTACGAAAACTGGTGATCATATAGCCATCATATACATTCAAACCATCGGTGGTCCCAACCCATAGAAATCCCTTTTTGTCGAGTACAACAGACTGTACATTGTTCTCTGTGAGGCCGTTGGAAGTGTTGAGGTGATGAAAGGAAAATGACTGTGCCTTCATGTGTATCAACGGGAAACACATGAGACTACAGACACAGATGACCTTATGAAAGGATAGAAACAAACAGCAGATTTTTACCTTCTATAAAAGTAGGTTATTCCACATCCCGGGTCAACCCGATTGAGTAGACGGCCGGATCCCTGAGTCCATGGCTATTTTTCCGAGCGGCCGCAGAAATATTTCGAGCGGACTTACGCTTTTAAAACCAAAATTTATTTACTATTTTACCCTACCATGTCCTCCGGAATAACCCTAGTCCAATTCCTTTACCCTAAGCACCTTAGTATTGGTGTTCGGACCGGGCTTCTATTAACTGTCCTGTCTTTTTCCTCTACATCTTTTTCACAAAACATCAGTGGCATCGTTAACACCTATCATCGGGTGATCGAGGTAATCCCGGCGATGGCATGCGTAAGGGTAAACCCCGTCGGAAGTCTAAGCTACAATGATAAAGTAATGCTCATTCAAATGAAGGGAGCATCTATCAATACGAGTGACCCAACGTCGGCCACATTCGGCGATACAACCAGTCTAAACAACGCGGGCAATTATGAGATTGCCACCGTCTGCTATATCTCTGGAGATACTGTCTTCCTCGTGTTTAATATTCTCAATGCATATACTGTTGCAGATAAGGTACAGTTGGTGAAAATGCCACATTACTACAATGCAACGGTCATCGACACATTGAAGGCCGCTCCCTGGAATAATACAACAGGGACAGGAGGAGTGCTCGCCATCTATGTTGATCAGGATCTTGTAATGAATGCACCTATATCTGCTGATACGATTGGATTCAGGGGCGGCGGATTCAGGTTAAGTAATAGCAGTTGCAGCAATGGGGCAGGAGCAAACAGCTACGCATACAATGGTTCGAGTTCATCACCCCAAAATGGTGCGTTCAAAGGTGAAGGAGTCGCGGATGTTATCTCGACGCAAAGTGGCGGACGAGGTGCGCCAGCAAATGGCGGTGGTGGTGGCAACAACCATAACAATGGAGGAGCCGGAGGCGCCAATCTATCGATGGGCGGTGATGGCGGTGGCAACTCGAGTTCGGGTGCCTTCAATTGTACACTATCAAGATTCGGCAGAGGTGGAAAGGCATTAAGTACACACGGAGGTAAAAAAATATTTCTTGGCGGCGGAGGCGGAGCAGGGCACGTGAACAATGGATTCGCTGTATCGAATGGCGGTGGTCACGGCGGCGGAATTCTTTTTATCAGGGCGACCACTGTCACCGGCAACGGACATAGAATTAGCGCCAATGGACAAGTAGGTGGGCCCGCAGCATCCGATGGCGCTTCGGGCGCTGGCGCTGGTGGTACCATCATCATGCACGTTACTACTTATACAGGCTCGTTGGTCGTCCAGGCAAATGGTGCCCAGGGTGGAACCGAAGCCGATGGAGGAAACATCAACTATTGCTATGGTGCAGGTGGTGGTGGAAGTGGAGGCGTGATCAACTTTTCCGCAGCTATACCAGGAGCACCGGTTACTGCAACAGCGAATGGCGGAGCCGCAGGTCTCGAGACGGGAAGGGATGTTTCATGCGCCGCCGCAGTATTACCGCAAGCTGGTGGTGCGGGCCAGGTCAATGCGAATTATACATACAGGAATTCAAACGTTCTGGTCAGTTCATATTGCTCGGCGCTCCTGCCTGTCGAATTGGTTTCCTTCCGCGCCATTTATTCAGGAGGGAAAACCAAGATGACCTGGGAAGTCAACCAGCCCGAACAGATCAGGCATTTCACCATCCAGCGTTTCAATTCCGGCAACAATTGGATTGACATAAACGCACAGGCTTCCGAGGATAACCGGCATTCCTATGTTGATATCGATCATTCACCTCAAATTGGGTATAACCTATATCGTGTTAGAATATCAAAGAAGAATAATGCCGTTGCTTATTCAGAAGTACAGAAAGTACTCGTTCAGTCGATGGACAACATCAACATCTATCCGAATCCTGCAAGCGGCCAAATATTCGTATCTGGCATCTCTGGTCATTCGAGACTGGAGTTGTTCGATATCTCAGGTAAGTTTATTTGGCGAAAAGCGGTAGTTGCTAACCAAGCGCCGCTTTCTATAGAACTTCCCGCACTCGCACCCGGGGTATATGTGATGAATGTAAATGGCATCTCCAAGAGATTGATCATCCACTAATTACTATCGATCGCAAAAAAAAGACCCCTACCGGGGTCTGAAATATCTTAAACGTTTGTTGCTTATGCTGCTTCCATTTTCTTCTGCACCTTTCTTCTCTCTTCTTCATTAAGCAACACCTTACGCATACGAATGAAATTTGGTGTGACCTCGATGCATTCGTCTTGCTGAATGTATTCCATACACTCTTCCAATGACATCTGCGTCTTTGGCGCTATGCGCGTTGCGTCATCGCTTCCGCTTGCACGGTGATTCGTCAGCTTCTTTCCTTCTGTTGCATTCACTACGAGGTCGCCTGGCTTGATGTTCTCCGCGATGATCTGGCCAGCATATACTTCCTCGCCTGGATCAACGAAGAACGTTCCCCTATCCTGGAGTTTGTCAATGGAGTAACCTGTAGTCTTATCCTGGAATTTTGATAAGAGTACGCCATTGTTCCTGCCGGGGATTGGTCCCTTCCAGGGTTTATATTCGCTGAATCGGTGAGCCATTACAGCCTCCCCAGTTGTTGCAGTAAGCATTTGTGTACGGAGGCCTATCAGACCGCGTGAAGGGATGTCGAACTCGAGATGCTGCATCTCTCCTTTTGTTTCCATAATAAGCATTTCGCCCTTGCGACGGCTTACCAGGTCGATTACCTTGCTCGCGAATTCTTGCGGAACGTCAACCACAAGCACCTCATAAGGTTCGCACTTCTTACCATTGATCTCCTTTGTGATAACCTGCGGCTGGCCTACTGTCAGTTCATATCCTTCACGACGCATCGTTTCGATCAGGATGCCTAGATGCAGGATTCCACGGCCATAAACTACGAGGCTATCGCCATCTTCACTATCGAGCACCTTCAACGCAAGATTCTTCTCGGTTTCTTTCATCAGGCGATCGCGTAAGTGCCTGGAGGTAACAAATTTTCCGTCCTTACCAAAGAATGGTGAGTTATTTACTGAGAACAGCATGTTCATTGTCGGCTCGTCCACGCTGATAACTGGTAATGCTTCAGGATTCTCAGAATCCGCGATTGTATCCCCAATATTGAAATCTTCTATTCCTACTACGGCACAAAGGTCACCGGCGATTACTTCAGTCACTTTCTTCTTACCCATTCCTTCGAAGACATAAAGTTCTTTCACTTTTGTCTTGCGAATAGTACCATCGGCCTGCATCAAGGCAATCAGCTGGTTTTCCTTAATTACACCGCGGCTAACTTTTCCTACTGCGATACGACCGAGGAATGCAGAATAATCCAGTGATGTAATTTGCATCTGTAGCGGACCTTCATTTACTTTTGGTGGCGGCACATATTTGATGATGCCGTCAAGCAATGGGTTGATATTATCAATCTCCTCCAGGGAATCATTGAACCAACCGTTCTTTCCCGATCCATAGAAGGTGGGGAAATTCAGTTGTTCTTCAGTAGCATCGAGGTTGAAGAATAATTCGAATACCGCATCGTGAACTTCATCCGGGCGGCAATTGGGTTTGTCGACCTTATTGATGATTACGATTGGCTTAAGGTTAAGTTGTAGTGCCTTTTGCAAAACGAATCTTGTCTGGGGCATTGGACCTTCAAAAGCATCGACTAAAAGGCAAACGCTGTCGGCCATCTTCAATACTCTTTCCACCTCGCCGCCAAAGTCGGCGTGACCAGGAGTATCGATCACATTGATCTTAACTCCCTTGTATACCACTGCGGCATTCTTGCTAAAAATGGTGATACCACGTTCCCTTTCGAGGTCGTTGCTATCCATGATCAGGTCACCTGTTTCCTGATTATCGCGAAAAACCTTTGTAGTATGTAGAATTTTGTCAACCAGGGTTGTTTTACCGTGGTCAACGTGGGCGATGATTGCGATGTTTCTTATGTCCATAATAAAAGCGTCTCGCTTTAGCTCTTAGCCGTAAACAAACTGCTCACGGTTTTATTCCTAACAGCTCCAAAAAACGAGCCGCGAAGGTACGTTAATTCGGCGGGGGCAGCAAGCGAAACGGTATAATTAATAAGGACTTAACCCTATTTAAACAGGGATTTATAGTAGTTTTATGAAAACCAACCATATGAGGTTCCTGAAATGGCTCGGCATTGTGATTTTACTGCTGATTCTTGTCTATTTCGTGGGACCAAAACCTACTTCTCCTACCTTTTCACCTAATCTTCCCTCCGTTCCAGACCAACCTCTTTCTATAGAGAAATATATCCTTGCAAAAGAGGCGAATCATCGTTTAAAGCACGATAATCAGGCAAGGATCATATGGTTCGATGACTCTACCAAGGCAAAGACCGAATTCGCCATTGTCTATCTCCATGGCTTTTCAGCCAGCCAGGAAGAAGGCGATCCGATTCACCAGCATATAGCTAAGAAGTTTGGAAGTAACCTATACCTCAGCAGATTGGAAGATCATGGGGTCGATACTACAGAACCTTTGTTGACCCTTACAGCGGACAGGTTATGGAACTCTGCGAAGGAAGCATACGCTATTGGTAAGCAATTAGGTCATAAGGTCATATTGATGGGAACTTCTACAGGTGGTACGCTTGCATTGAAGCTCGCGGCCGAGTACCCCGACATCGCGGGTTTGCTTCTTTTTTCTCCAAATATTTCGATCAAAGATCCAAATGCCTGGCTACTCAACAATCATTGGGGGCTGCAGATCGCCAATATGATCAAAGGAAAATACAACACTGCCAGGGATACGACAGCGCTGTATGCGAAGTATTGGAATGCAAAATACCGGATGGAATCAGCGGTGCAATTGCAGGAATTAATTGAAACGACAATGAAGGAGTCGCTTTTCAAAAAAGTCAAACAACCCTTGTTAATGCTGTATTATTTTAAAGATGATAGCAACCAGGATCGAGTTGTAAAAGTATCGGCGATGAAACGAATGTTTTCACAGTTAGAAACACCAGACTCCCTTAAGCGACAGATGGCAATTCCAAATGCAGGCGACCATGTGATAGGATCGTATGTGAAATCGAAAGACGTCGCGTCAGTAATTTTACACACTGAAAAATTTGTAAAAGAGGTACTGAAAATAAAACCGGTGATGGAATAAGCAAGACCGCAGATAATTATGATTATTATGATTACCGCGGATTAAAGCGTTATACAGAGAAAAATCATACCTAAATCATAAGAAATCATATTAATCTGCGGTCTTGCTTCGCTGCCGCTCGCAATGATGATCATTCACAACTTCCTTATCAAATACAGAATCCCCGTTACTACAACACTGATGACGATCATTGTGGTGATGGGAAAATAAAAACGAAAATTCTCCCTTTCCACACGAATGTCACCCGGCATTCTTCCAAGCCAGTTAAGTTTATCATGAAATAACCAGATTATTACGCCAGCCACCACTACGACTACGCCAATGATGACGATATATTTTCCTGTTTCACTATTCATATTACAAAATTAAGGTACCTCTCGATTGGTTCCGTCTGAAACAGTTTCGTTTCCTTCACATTTCCTACCTTCCAAACCTAAATGATTGCTATGCCCCGTTCAAAAGTTGCCGGTATTGGAATGTATGTCCCGAAAAATGTGGTCAACAACAACGACTTGTTGAAATATATGGATACAAGTGATGAATGGATTCAGGAACGAACTGGCATCCGTGAGAGGCGTTATGCCCACCGGACTGAGGAGACGACGACAACGATGGGTGTCGAGGCATCGAAGATTGCGATAGAACGCGCGGGCATCACAGCGCAGGACATTGATTTCATCATTTTTGCAACACTTAGTCCCGATTACTATTTTCCTGGTTGTGGCGTATTACTACAACGCGCGATGAAGATGAAGGAAATAGGTGCATTGGACGTACGCAATCAATGTAGCGGTTTTGTGTATGCCCTTAGTGTTGCCGACCAATTCATCAAGACGGGCATGTATAAGAATATTCTAGTGGTTGGCTCGGAAAAACATTCATTCGGTCTCGACTTTAGTACGAGGGGAAGGAATGTATCGGTGATCTTCGGCGATGGAGCCGGGGCAGTGGTGCTTCAGCCAACTGAGCAATCAAGAGATGGCAAAGAGCAAGGTATTCTTTCAACTCACCTGCATAGTGATGGCGAAAGTGCGGAAATATTGGCGATGTATAATCCGGGCACGCATGCTAATCATTGGCTGGAGCAGCCCCTTGCGGATTTCGAAGAAGCGGAAATCGGGGAGATGTTTTTTAGCCATGCGATGATCGATAAGGCGCAGGTGTTTCCAAACATGGATGGGCCAGCTGTGTTCAAAAAAGCGATAGTAAAATTTCCCGAAGTAATAATGGAGGCGCTGGATACCCATGGGCTGCAGACGTCGGATCTCAAATTGCTAATCCCTCACCAGGCAAATCTTCGTATTTCGCAGTTTGTACAACAGAAGTTGAAATTGCGTGACGACCAGGTGCATAATAACATACAAAAATTTGGAAATACGACAGCCGCGTCAGTACCTATTGCATTGTGTGAAGCCTGGGAAGAAGGGAAGATCAAAGATGGCGATCTCGTTTGCCTGGCTGCATTTGGAAGCGGTTTTACCTGGGCGAGTGCAATTTTGAGATGGTAGAGTTTTGTCGATCTGTTGGCTGGTTGATTTGTTGATTAGGCTCTGCGGTTCCTGTTTTGGCAAAAAACATCATTTGCGCTATTGTCTAATTTGTTTACACACCTGGCGAACCATTATTAACTAAATTTGCTGCAACTTTCATCCTCATATACCGGTCATAACCCTTGAAATAATATTTGAACATGAAAAGACTATTTTTTTTAATCGCACTTGCGTTCAGCTGGATGTTGTCGCAGGGACAGATGCAAAGCATGAAAGAAGACGGGTGGAAAATAAAGTGGAATAAGAAAACGATTCTTGAAGCGAGTAGCGAGAATGAAAAAGCTAATACCCGGAAATTGAGGAAGGCCGACCTGCAAAAGAATTATACCCTGGATATTTACTACAAAGAAGGAAACGCTAAGAATCAAGCCGAGTGGAAGCGTTCGTTTCTATTCTTTGACGATAAGGACAACCAATTGCTGGATAAACCCGAGGCGGGTCATGTAAGGTTGACATCAGCGCTTTTAAGAAAGTTATTTAAGAATTCGAAAAAAATAAAGATCTACACCCTTTCGATTCCGACGGATCCTGATGTGGCGGCGAGGGTTCGAGTACGGAGAGTACATTTGGCTACCCTCGAACTGTTATAGTGGATGCACCGTCATATCATTTATATCATCAATCCTATCTCAGGCACCCGGACGAGGAAGGATATTCAGCAGTTTATTGAAAAAAAGACGCGCGATCGCGGTATTCCTTACCACGTTTTCCCGTCCGTAGAAAGCGGCGACTATTCCTTCCTTAGATCAGTAATCGAGGAGCACCAGACTACTGATATTGTAATTGCTGGAGGAGACGGCACCATCAGTCACGTGGTCGACGACCTGATAAATTTCGATGTCAACTTCGGAATCATTCCCTGCGGGTCCGGCAATGGACTCGCATATACTGCAAAAATTGGGAAGCAGCCGGACAAGGCTTTGGATATCGTCTTCGATGGCAAGGCGTCGTCGGTCGATGGCTTCTACATCAATGATCGTTTTGCTTGCATGCTTTGTGGTCTTGGCTTCGACGCTAAGGTCGCACATGATTTTGCGCAACAACCTAAGCGTGGATTGACAACCTACATCACTCAGATAATAAAGAATTTTTTTTCTGCCGCGAACTATCACTTCGAAATACAGCTATCGGGAAGGACCTTTTCTACTGAAGCATTCTTCATTAGCATTGCTAATAGCAACCAGTTCGGCAACAACTTCACGATTGCACCACAGGCAAGCCTTTCAGATGGCCTGCTCGACATCGTCATTGTAACACAACAGCAAAAGATGGCGTTGCTTTGGGAGACATTCAAGCAGGTGAGTGGCTATAATCCCCTGGTTAAAAAAGAATCTGTCGGAACCAGTGGCAATCTCGAGATCGACAAGAAAGGAATCGTCTACTTCCAAACGGACAAGCTCACTATCCTCAATCCCTCCGAGGCTCCATTGCATATCGATGGCGACCCTGCAGAAACGGCAACCAGGTTTGACATAAAAATTAAGAAAAAGTGTTTTAGGCTGATTCAACCGGCTAGTAGCTAGTGGCTAGTGGCTAGTGGGGTTGGAAGAGTCTGTTGATTGTAATTTTCATTGCGTATTGCACCTTACCCTTGCTTATTGCCCATTGCTTATTGCCCATTGCCCATTGCCTATTGCCCATTGCCTATTGCCTATTGCCTATTGCCTATTGCCCGTTGGTAAACAGCTCCATCGTCCTCTCAAAACTCTTCACATTCGAAAAAGACCGGATAGAATTTACAATATCCTTCTTCTCACGTTTGCTCAGGTGAAAATTGAGAGCGGCTTTGTTTTCATCTTTATCTGCCGCGTATTCAAATAGTACCTTGTATATCTTTCGGCCGGGATGTTCGCCATAATAGCTCAGCATGTCGTTCTGGAAATACTCCATCATTTTAAACCAGTTATGCTGCAATAATAAGAATGGCTTGGTGGCATGATCGCTGATGTCGTCAGAGAGGTACGGGGAGTCCCAGCCTCCAGGGCTGCGGTCGCGAATCTGCATGATGAGTACACCACTGGTATTGGCCTGTATCCATTCGTCGAACGTCTCGAGGAAACGAAGGGTCGTCTCCTGCCCGTAATTATCTCGAAGGCCTGCATCCATTACATCTATTACGGGTTCACTCGGCAACCATACATTGGGCAGAACAATTGGGAAGGTCGCATTCATCCGAAGGGCAGTCAAAAGACGGAGGTTAAAAGGGTCCTGTTTCTTAAAGAATGCTGTGAAGTCAATCGCGTCAGGGTCCATGAACGGCATTCTTGCCGTATCCTGCCAGCCCTGCATCATGAAGCTTACGGGTTGAGTACTGATGATCATCTTACGGCTATCCCTTGTCACCACGGAGTTGAAGAACATCAGCGGAATCTGTGCGTCCTTTTCATCCTGGAAATAATCACCGAGTTTCTTATCCAATGCTCCTTTGGAGTTTTGATTCATTTTCTCTTCGAACGCATATCCCCGATCCTTCACATATGTATAGCCCCCTACTGTGAATTTCTGCGCAGGCGCAATGAGGTCCCTTGCCACAAAGGAAGAGAAGACTGGGTTCAGCAAATCGCTAGACACCGCGTCCACGTACTGATCATCCTGTAGCCTGATATTCTTTCCCTTTTGTCGCTGAAGGAAGAGTTCGCGGAAATAGGCCGCTCCTATCATTCCTCCTGATGCGCCACTAATCAGGAATATCTTCTTCATGATCGTTCCATTCGTCACACTGTCGAGGTGTTGAAGTACGCTCATAGTAAACGTCGCGCTTCGGTGCCCACCACCACTTGTGCTAACGACGACCAGAAGAGGCTTTGCCGTATCCTGCCTGGCCTTCCATTTTTCCAGGATCGTGATCATGTTGGCGCGATCTGCAGCCGTCTTTTCAGGCGTGCACAATTCCAGCAATCCTTCGCGTGTGTAGGATGGGCGTTCGGTTTTGTTCTGGTAATTCAATCCGTAGCCCTTGTTCCTTGGATCTATCCAGTCGATTTTATAAAGTACGTTCAGCATCATCACGAGCAAGATGAGATAGGGAATGCTCCAACTCTGCAGGAAATAAGAGAAGGCGCCTGCAACTCCGATGAGTATTGAAAAGAAAATGGTAATGCTAGCGGCGGCGGGTATCTGAAACGAAGGGTTTTCCAGAAAAAATCCAATCGATACAAGTAAGAGGAAGGCAACAAATACACAGATGATCGCGGCAAAGTGATGACGCTTGAACAATGAATCCACGAACTGGGAAGTGTAGTGTTTTACATCCCGGGTGGGCCTGAGTCGTCGCGGTGAGTCAAAATACCAGTCGGCCTTGATCAGGCTCGCCTCGTCGTACGCCTCGCGCGCAGGTCGCAGGTGGGTGATGTATTGATTAGGCTCATTGATCACAGGCAGCATTCGACGAAGAATGGAGCGATCTGCCCTGAAGAAATAAATGAATGACATGGCCAGGATAAACACCAGCCCAATAAGGAAACCACTCGCGAGTAAAAGGAAATCCGCCGTACTTATTAGCTCCTTATAGTGATCGAACTGGTAAGCCTTGATGAAATAAAAAATGAGAAACAGGAGCGGAATGATGGCATTGTTGATGCAATACTTCAGGAAAGGGTTGGTGGTAGCCGCAAGAAATCTAAAGTGCCGGCTAAAAAGAATGAAGCTGCTGATGTTCCAACTCATGATAAACATCCCGATCGCGATACCAACAATAGCAGAACTGATCGCATTCACATCCCCGAGATATTCCGGAGCGAGGTACAAGGCATCCGCTCCGAATGTCTTCATGAAAGAACCATTGACCGTACTAAAAAGGATGAACCAGAATAGCAGTAGAACCTGGTACTTCCTGAAGTGCAGGAACAGCAGTTGAATCGGAAAAGAATGATAAAATCCGTTTAGCCAGGCTTTCATATATCAGACTCAGTAGCAATAAAAATAATCAAATAGACCGGATGGTGATAATTCCTGGCTATTTCATTTGCAAACGAAAAGAAAATAAAGTTATTGCTAGGATAGTCGCCGTAAGGAGATGTAATGGCTGCGCCAAGGCCGGAACCTCGAGGAAATTCATGGCCAGCCCTAATAGTAAAGTACAAACCACGAGCGTCAGCGTAACAATACTATGCTTTCTTAATGCGGGAATGCGGAATGTCATCCAGCCTAGCCATGCACAGGCGGCCAGCACAATCCAAGAGAAGCTTCGATGTATGTAGAAATCCTGTCCAAGCCTTTCGATCCATAATTCTCGCTGTCCATATTTCAGGTTTGCAGCGATCTCGTCTATATGTTCTCTAACCTGGGTACCCAGCACTATTTGAAAGAGCACGAGGAAAAGAGTGATCCCGCACACGGCCTTCATAAGTTTTCCTGTAATTACACGCTCCCTCCTGATCCGGGCAATGATTATGATGGGCAATGCTGCAATTGCCAGTGCAACCAGCATGTGTGTCGTCACCTTCACAGTGGCAAGATTGGCATCCACTACTCTCTTGCCGAGCCAGCCCTGGAATCCTACCGCAACAAGCATCAGGAAAGAGAGATAGAATAGGTCCCTTCGATTGTCCCAGTATTTCCTATAACTCCAGATTGTATGAATGAGAATGAATATTCCAAGTAACGCACCCAATAAGCGGTTGATATATTCTATCCAGGTGTGATATGGATTGAATGTGTGGTCAATGTCTTGTGTGCGGAGATATTTCTCAAAGTCGGGAGGCAGTTGGCTCGCGTTAGTGGGAGGAATCCAGCGACCGAAGCAAGTGGGCCAATCGGGACATCCCATACCGCTTTGCGTCATTCTAACAACTCCACCCGCTAATATCACCAGGAATACCATTACTAAAACAAACCATGTATACCTCAGATATGTCGTTGTGAAATTCATAAGCAATCAAAGTTAAGAGCATGTGGGCAAAATAATTTTTGAAAGAATGTTTTTGTCATGATATTGCAGCTAGTAATGCTTCACCCTTTTTACCAGGACCAATTGATAGAAGCCGGATGCGATGAGGCCGGCAGAGGATGTTATGCCGGACCAGTATTCGCCGCCGCTGTCATTCTTCCGAGAGATTTTTATCATCCGGTATTAAATGACAGCAAACAGCTCACGCCCGAGGAAAGAATGGAATTGAAAGTATTCATCAAGGAAAATGCGGTAGCGTATGCGGTGGCGATGGTCGACAATGATGAAATAGACCAAATAAATATCTTACGAGCCTCCTTTAAAGCGATGCACATGGCGCTGGATAAGTTAAGGAAACGGCCATCGCTCCTCCTCATCGACGGCAATCGCTTTGCTCCGTATAAGAAACTACGGCACGAATGCATCATCCAGGGCGACGGCATTTATGCTAGCATCGCTGCGGCTAGCGTATTAGCCAAGACCCACCGCGACGCCTATATGAAACAGATTCATAAGGAATTTCCCCGCTACAACTGGAGACAGAATAAAGGCTATGGCACGGAGGAACATCGCATAGCGATTGAACATCACGGCCTCTGCAAATACCATCGAAAGAGTTTCAACATACTACCCAAGCAATACGCTTTATTCGAGGATGACGATTTTCCAGGCGAGTTACCTGGAGAGGACACTTCTCTTGCCGGTCAGCCCATCGTATAATTCCCATTAACTGTTAAAATTTTCATAGCCGCTAAACCAGTGGCAGTGTATGCTGTCCTATTAGGGCAAATAACATTTCAGAACAGTAAACTTTCAGCCATGAAGAAGATATTAGTCCTTACCACCGTTTTCACATTATTCATCTTATCTGCCCAGGCACAGGGATCTCGCGATGGAGTACGTCGTGCACGCATCGAAAGAAGTGTTGACAGGCAACTGACACGTCCTGAAAAATTCCGCCTTCAAAAAAATGATTTCCGCCATAAGGCCGAGAGGCGCAGAGCGCTTCGTGATGGCAGGATCACCCCGATGGAACGCAGGAGACTTCAAAATTCAAAGCGCCATGATCGCAGGGAGACCTATCGTCTTAGACACAATGGTCGCAGGAGAGTAATATAAATAGAGTCCGCACCACTATAGATTGACAGAGAGTCCGTCGTTGAATGTCGCAAGCATCACTGCAAAGTGGTGCTTGCCTTTTTTATACGTGTCTTGGATAAATCAAAACTTAGCCCAATGAATGGACAGAAGCTACGTGCTTCTAAATAGTTGTCTTCTGGATCCGTCGACAATGTCAGTCCTGCTTCCAGCCTTAGCCAGTCACAACCGGGAACTCCCGCCTGGATATTAAGCGTGGGTTCAAAAAAACTCAGCCATCCATCATTTATTTTATTTAGCCGGAAATAGGCTAACTCATCCGTGGTGTAGTTAGTAGCACTTCTCGAGTAGTGCACAAACGAGATGCGAGACACAAGTGAAAAGCGGAAGTATTCGCTGGTCATGAAATTCACTCCAGGTTGAATGTACCATTTCAGGATTTTGTTTGTATGCTTGCGCGAGTAAGCTGCTCCCGCATTGAAGCCTTTATCATCAATTGAAAATTTGCCGAATCCCACACCTGAGTAAACATTAAAGAATATAGTTTCTCCCCGGTTAACTGGGGTAAAATATCCGCCTCCTAATTCCACCAGGTTCCTCTTATAGTTCACTACGGAGCTGTCGAAGATGTTGTAAGAATCCTGCACGAACAGCCAATAGGTATCGCGCTCCTTCCTTTTAAACAACCCAGCCGTCAAAGCCCAATTGTCGCTAATAGCATAAGCCCCCTGCACATCATAGCCACTATGAAGCCCTGTCCCCTGATCACCTTTTCCTGTGCCGGCATAATATGCAGAGAGTTTGGTTTCACCTTTCTCCTCGAAATAGGGAACGTTAGGTAACGACGGCGAGTAGACGTATCGAGGAGTTCTGCACGAAACGGCGAGCAGGCTAATGATAGCCGCGAAGGCAATTAATTTTCTCATCATCCCAAAGGACATGAGGAAATACTACAATGCTGCTTGATACTTTATTCATTCCACTCGCCAGCGCCCATTCGAATCACTTCGTAAGTATCCTTAGTGCAGTCTATCACGGTCGATGGAACGGAGCCGCCAATTCCTCCGTTGATGACGAGATCTACTTCTTTGCTGAAATTCTGATACATGATCTCCGGATCCGTGTAGTCTTCGATCATCTCACCCGGAAGTGAAGCGCTGAGGATAGGCCGTCCGAGCTCTTTAATGATGTTGCAGGCAATCTGGTTATCCGGTATTCTAAGTCCGATTGTATCTTTTTTGCTTTGTAATATGCGCGGTACCATCTTGCTTGCCGGGAGAATGAAGGTGTATGGACCG
>JACMKU010000203.1 GCA_014379965.1 Chitinophagaceae bacterium | reverse complement strand
TGCCGTAGACAACCATATGATATGCACTGTGATCCTGGGTGGCAAGCGTTATTTCCTCGATGGTACGGAGCCGTTCATCGCTTTGAATGACTATGCCCAACGCATACAAGGCAAGCAGGTGTTGATAGAGGATGGGAAGAATTACATCATTGACCGTATACCCGATTTCCCGGCGGAGCGGAATAAAATGAAGAAGACGACACGCATCAGCCTCGAAGAGGATGTAATCAAAGGTAGCAGTACGATGGAGTATAACGGAGAATCCAAGACGATGCTGCAGGCTGTATATTCTTCAATCAGGAGCGAGGATAAGACCAAGGCGCTTTCAGGCTTATTGAAACAAGGTGATGACAATGTGATCGTAAATGAAGTGCAGGCGCCTGATTTCAAGGAAAGACAGAAGCCGATCACGGTTAATTTTGATTTTAAAGCTAATAACCAGGTGAAGAAGGTGGGAAATGAAATATATGTAGTGATGGACTGGGATAAGGAATTCGCTGGGCTGGAATTTGATAAGGAGCGGAAGAACGACTACGAATTTAATTACAAGTATAATTATACGATACAGACCGAGCTCGTTATTCCCGAAGGCTACAAGGTAGATTATGTGCCGGCGTCATTCAAGAAGAACAGCCCAGGATATTCTTTCGAAGGCGCGTACACACAAAAAGGCAAGAGCATCATCTATAACAAAACGATCGTTGTCAATAAGCCTGTTTTGCTAACCACAGATTTTGAGGGTTGGAATGCTTTTGTAAAGGCGATCAACCATTTTTACAGTGACCAGGTAGTGCTGGTGAAACTATAATCCCTATTCCCAATATCTCCTACGACCGGCCGCACCTCATTCTTAATTAATAATCATTTAAAAAGATGAAACGAATCTTCTTTTTCATTTTACTATGCCTTGCCCACGAAAGCAGGGTAATTGCACAGACACCTGGCTTGGGTGAAACCATTGAGCCGGAATTTGCGGTGACGGCCGTACCTGACAAATGGAGCAAGGAAAGTGCCGTCGTGATTGGCCAGAAATCGGAATACCTGTTTACACGCCTTGCTGCCGGGAAGAAGTATACCACTACAGTGCGTATTAAGGAATATGTACACAAGAGAATCAAACTTCAGGATAAGAATGCGCTGGAGAAGTTCTCTACTTTCTTCTATGTGACGATGGGAAAGGACGGGAAGGCTGGCTACCAGATCATCAAGCCCAATGGCAAAGTGATCGACGTGGACATGAAGAATGCTATCGAGGAAGAAAATGATATCCCCGCGATTTACAAGCCGATCTACTACCGTCTTAACGTTAAGTATTTCAAGATTGCGATTCCAGACCTCGAGGTAGGCGATATCATTGACTATGACATACGATCGACCATCGACTGGGACATGCGTGAGAATGGAGTAGGATTCACGCCTTTCATATTTTCTCTTGCCAATACCTATTCAACCATGTACCAACAGTATCGCTTCGTGATGGCAAACGGTATGAAGGTGAAGTTCCGCGGATTTAACGGTGCGCCCAACCTTAAGATGGATACCAAGGCCTCCGTGTTCGGTGACAAAGAATCATATGTTGCTTACTACATGCTCGATAAGGATCGCGAGAAGACTACCGAAGAGAGATGGAGCTTTGAGTTACGCAATACACCGAGCGTTAAGTTTAGGGTGATCATGCTCGCCGACAACGATCCCGAGTCGAAGGAATTGGGTATGGCCATGGTTGACCGTACTTTTATCGACATTGATGATGTATACCGTCGGTACGCGGGCGCGGCCCTTTATAGAACTACGACTGTTAATACCCTGGTTGCATATACAACGGAGTATATAAACAAGAAGAAAGAGGCGGGTGCGCTCAAGACGGATGATGACATCATCCGCGAATCATATTATTGTCTCCGCAAGGTCTTCCTGGAAATGTATTACAAAGGTCCGGTGCACTCGGAGTTGGAGAAGTACATGACGGGGAAAAAATTGTATAAGAAGGTATTGAAGCAACAGGAGAAAGACAATCAACAGAAGGAGGAACGCGAAGATGAGATAAGGATCAACGCTGTAATATTCGCGACGGCCTTACGCACGACCCTTGCAGTACAGAATATACAGTCCGAACTGTTCGTGTACATGCCAAGACGTCTGGGCGCCTGGCGAGATGCCGTCTTTCTCGACGAACTCGATTTCGTGATGAAGGTAAAGAGTAAGCGACGCAATTATTTCCTCGAGGCCTTCAACAACTTCGATGCATTTGCATCTCCCTATGGTTATCTCGAAGGTGTCGAAGGATATAGCATCGGCTACGATGAGCCAAATAAGTATTACAAGACTCCAGGGCCAACGAGTACGGCCGCCGAGAACGTCGAACGCAAAGATTACCTCGTTAGTTTCACGGAAGGAATGGAGAATGTGAGCATCGATCGCACTACAACTCTTATGGGGCATGAAAAGTCCGATAAGATCGGCATCGCCAATCTCGACCGTTCATATCTCAGCAAAGACTTTGAGAAGTATTACAATGTTCCAGGGCAGAAAGGTAAGCGTAAGAAGGAAGACGAAGTAATCGATATCACAACATCGGCCAGCTACGATAATCCCGACAAAGAAGAGAAGGCGAAGGAGAGAAAGGAACTGATGGAGAAAGACCTTAAGCGGGAATTCGACCTCGACAAGTATGGCGAATTCGACCTGATCGACAATGGCAGGTATGGAGATTCGGCAATGCTTAAATACAGGGAAACATTTTGGTTGAAGAAACTCGTAAGCCGTGCAGGGCGAAACTATCTCTTTGACGCGGGCAAGCTGATCGGTGGTCAGATTAAACTCGAGCAGTCAGAACTGGAGAAACGCGAAACCGACATCTGGCTACCCAATGCCCGGACGATCGACAACACGATCACACTTACGATTCCTGCAGGGTATGTCGTTGAGGGCCTGCAGGAGCTCAACATGTCGGTAGATAATGAAAGCGGAAGCTTCGTCAGTACCGCGGTGACCGAAGGTGACAAATTGCTTATCACTACGCGTAAGGTATATAAGAAGAGTTTCGACAAGAAGGACCAGTGGCCTAACTACGTGGCGTTTTTGGAGGCCGGGTATAAGTTTAGTCAGGGGAAGGTGGTGCTGAAGAAGAAATAAGCAATACGCAATATACAATATGCAATAGGCAACAGGCAATGAGCAAAAGTTGGGGCAGCTCTTTAATGTCACTTCGATTTGTCGGTTACTTATTGCTTATTGCTCATTGCCTGTTGCTCCTTGCCTATTGCTTATTTTTGCCCCGAATGCCAACCTCCTTTCTTTCCATCATCGACATCCTGGGAACATTTTCCTTTGCCGTTTCGGGGGCTTTCCTGGCCATGCAGAAAAAGCTGGACCCGTTTGGTGTATTGGTGCTCGCGTTTATTACAGCTATTGGTGGAGGAACGCTTCGAGACATGATGATCGGAAACCTGCCGGTTGGTTGGTTGCGAAATGCAACTGCTACAATAGTTATTTTCTCAGCGGCAGCGATTACTATGTTTTTTGGTCGATATCTAAAACACCTAACTACAACGTTATTTCTTTTTGATGCGCTGGGTCTGGGATTCTTCACATTGGTGGGTATAGAATTAGGCGTAGCACATAATTTCGGTACAGGTGCATGCATAACTCTCGGCACAATCACGGCTTCGTTTGGTGGAGTGATACGGGATGTCGTGCTCAATCAAGTTCCTTTGCTTTTCAGAAAGGAGATATATGCATTGGCCTCCATTTTCGGTGGTATCGCTTATTTCTTATTGACACGTATCGATCTGGATCGAGACGTGTCCAAGGTCATCTGCATTTTGCTGATATTTACGATCCGTATACTCGCCGTACGCTACAAGATATCCTTACCTAAATTTTACTCTGAAGACAAAAGAAGATGAAATTAACTCTATATCAGATCGACGCGTTTGCTAATAAGCTATTTGCCGGCAATCCTGCTGCGGTAATTCCACTCGAGAATTGGATCGACGATTCGTTGATGCAGGACATAGCCATGGAGAACAACCTAGCCGAGACGGTCTTCTTCGTGCCCTTGCCTGCGAAAGGTACAGGGTCGAAAGACGGCGCCGATTTTCATATTCGGTGGTTCACGCCCGGTGCGGAGATTAACCTCTGTGGACATGCGACGTTGGCGAGTGCGTATGTATTGTTTGAGATACTCGGATTCGACAAAAAAGAAATAGTCTTTCATTCGTTAAGTGGTCCATTGAGGGTGAGGAAAGAAGTTGCGGAAGGTGGATTCATGGGCATCATGGATTTTCCTTCATGGAAACCTGAGAAGATTAATGATTACCCACCGCGACTCGAGGAGGCACTCGGTGTGAAGGAGATCGTGGGTGTATATAAAAGCAGGGATCTGCTGGTCGAGTTGAATACCGAGGATGATGTGAAGAACGCTCAACCCGATTTCACACTAATAAAAAAGACTGGACAGAAGATCATCATCACAGCGCCTGGCCGTAAACATCCAGGTGCCGCACCAGCCGCCGACTTCGTCTCTCGCTTCTTCGCGCCAACACTGGGTATTGACGAAGATCCCGTTACCGGCTCCGCTCACTCGCAACTCATTCCCTTCTGGTCAGACAAACTATCAGTGACTTCCATGCGTGCAAGGCAACTCTCCCGGAGAGGAGGTGAATTATTGGTAAAACAGGTGGGAGATCGAGTAGAGATGGGAGGGGGGTGTGTTTTTTATATGAAAGCAGAGATCAGCGTTGGATAGGCGATAGGCGGTAGACGGTAGACGGGAGACGGGAGGCGGGAGACGGGAAACATTCTTCATTAATTTATCAGCTCGAATGTCGTAGCATCCAGCATCCAGCATCAAGCATCCCAACTCAGCCTATTGTCTCGTAACTTCGCATCGTGGCCACCGACAACCCAGTAATCCTGTTTGATGGAGTATGTAACCTTTGCAATCGCATTGTGCAATTCGTTATCAGGAGGGACAAAAGCAATCATTTTCGCTTTGCGTCTTTACAGGGGAAATCCGGACAGGAATACTTGAAGAGATTTCAGTTGCCTTCAAATGACCTTAATTCATTCATCCTGGTAGAGCGCGACAAAGTCTTTAAGCGATCCACGGCCGCATTGAGGGTTGCTCGCCGACTCAATGGTATGTGGCCACTACTTTATGGATTCATCATAGTGCCCCCATTCATTCGCGACGCCGTGTATGACTACATCGCGAAAAACAGGTACAGATGGTATGGACGGAGGGAAGAGTGTATGGTGCCGGGGGAGAGTTTGAGGGAGAGATTTTTGGATTAATTGATTAGTTGATTGGGTTGATGGGGTTGATTGGGTTGATTGGGTTGAATAAGTTTAAGCACTCTCAACCCAATCAACTTATTCAACCCAATCAACCAAACCCTAACCCATATTATGAAACACCTTCTGCACATCCTCATCCTGCTCCAACTTCTCAATGAGCTTGCTCACATCTTCTGCCTGCGCGTCGTTGACGGGAACTGTTGTTGACGGAATCCACTCAAGTTCCGCACTGATGGGTGTGATACCTTTATCTTCTAATGCTTTCTGCATGTTGCCGAAATCGGTGAAGCCGACGCGTACTACCAAAACATCTTCCCCATTCTCTCCACTGCCTTCTCCTAATTCCTCGAGTCCGAAATCGATGAGTTCGAGTTCGAGATTTTCCGCATTCAGTCCTTCAGGTTTCAATTTAAATACTCCCATCTTCTTGAATTGGAAAGCCACGCTTCCGCTATTACCCATCACGCCGTGACCCTTATTGAATAGAGATTTTACATTCGCAACTGTTCTCACATGGTTATCAGTTGCCGTCTCTACCAATATCGCTACGCCATGCGGACCGTAACCTTCGTAAAGAATTTCGTCATAGTTGGTCATCTCTTTGCCTTGCGCTCTCTTAATAGCTGCTTCTACGCGGTCTTTAGGCATACCAACGCTGCGGGCATTCTGGAAACAACGACGCAGGGCTGCATTGCTGTTAGGATCGGGGCCACCCGCCTTTACTGCTATAATAATCTCCTTACCGATTCGGGTGAATTGCTTCGCCATCCGGTCCCAGCGAGCAAACATCGTTGACTTACGAACCTCAAATATTCTACCCATACTCTCTGTTATCTCTGTTTTAGTTAATGAACCAGCCACATAAGATCTGGTGGCAATGGGAGGGCAAATTTATGATAAATAAGGTTCACGCAAAGGGAGGTTTCACGCAAAGACGCCAAGTGTCGCAAAGCCGCAAAGAGTGCTGAAAACCAGAATTTCTTTGCGCCTTTGCGACTCTTGGCGTCTTTGCGTGAGACCAAAACTCGCCTTTGCGTGAAATATTTATTTAATCAACCGCGTCTTCACGACCTAGCTTCCTGCCAAAGACAACTAGATGTATTACGGCAAACGCGATGGAGATATATAATAATGTCCTGTCTGTATCGAATCCAACATCATACTGGTGTAGAAATCCCGCGATGATGAGGAGCGCACAAAGTCCAAGACCGGTATACCTTGCTATTTTCATTCCTTTCCTGTTGTTGGTTCCATTGCCCAGATGGCTATGCTTGGCACCATATACGAGGTAAATGTCCATGCCAATCAGCATCCACACAAGCAGGCGTATCCACGTATCCATCGGCAGAAACACCATCATGAATAAGCAGGTGGCGATACCAAGGATTGGAACAAGGGGAACAAGTGGCGTCTTGAATGCCCTCGGAATCTCCGGCATTTTCTTACGCATTACTAGTACACCTATACAAACAAGAATGAACGCGAATAATGTACCTATGCTCGTCATTTCACCAACCACTCTCGCAGGGACAAACGCCGCAAATACGCTGACAAAAAGCATGAATAAAAGGTTACTCTTCGCAGGAGTGTGGAATTTAGGATTCACAGCAGAGAAGATCTTCGGGATCAGACCATCCTTACTCATGCTGAAGAATACTCTTGATTGTCCCATCAACATCACCAGGATCACTGAAGCGTAACCTGCGAGGATGGCTACAACGATCGCACGGTTGAGCCAGGGATAATCGGGTTGAATATTTCCTGCGGCATCCGGAGTACCCATGTGCTCAATAGCTACGTAAACGGGGGCGATACCATCTTTACCAGCAAAGGTCGTGTAACTGGTCACGCCCGTCATCACGTGTGCGAAGAGGATATATAATACTGTACAAATAGCAAGAGAGCCCAATATTCCTATTGGCATATCCCGTTTCGGGTTCTTGGCTTCCTGCGCGGCCGTACTCACCGCATCGAAGCCGATATAGGCGAAGAACACGATCGCCGCGGCTCGAATGATTCCGCTGAAACCGAAATCACCGAAGTTTCCGGTATTATCGGGAATATATGGGTTGAAGTTGTCGTTGTTGATATACTTCCAGCCAAGGATGATGAATACGAGGACGACCGATAATTTCAACGCCACGATGATGCCGTTGACCACGGCGCTCTCGCTAGTGCCTTTAATTAGCAACAGGCTCATCAACACGATAATGAAGACTGCAGGTAAGTTGATGATACCGCCATCCCATGGTCCTAGCGTGAGGGCATGCGGAAGAAATACGTCGAATCCTTCGAGAAACTTGACCAGGTAGCGGCTCCAGCTAATCCCAACTGTGGCGGCACCCACGGCATATTCGAGTACGAGGTCCCAACCGATGATCCATGCAATGAACTCACCCATTGTAGCGTAGGAGTAGGTGTAAGCGCTACCGGCGACAGGGATCATAGAAGCAAACTCGGCATAACAAAGTCCCGCGAAAAGACATCCAAAGCCGGCTACTATAAATGAAATGGTGATGGCAGGTCCCGCGTGATTGGCGGCAGCCATGCCGGTGATAGAGAAGAGGCCCGCGCCGATAATTGCCCCGATTCCCAATGCTACCAGGCCGCCGGCTCCAAGTGTTCTTTTTAACGTATGACTGCCCGTTTCCTGTGCTTCATTGAGCAAAACATTCATGGGTTTTCTGACAAATAAACTCATAAAGAAGTTGGTTGGGTTATGTGTTGTTGGATTTGCGAAGTGTCTCGCAAGCAGCCTGAAAAATAGTGATTTCTGTGAAAAGCATTGAAAAAGATTTATTAACGGGAGGCTTCGCCCATTTTATCAAAATTTGGAACTAAACCTTTAGTTTTGAAAGATTACCGTTTGACGCATGAATAAAAGAAAGGCCGGACTGCTTTCCCTTGTCGTGTTTACTGTCGTTGCCATTATACATTTCGTTCACTACAATAAGTTGGCGACGATTCCGCTTTCCGCTCTCATGATCTCCAGGTGGGTATTTGTTGCAAGCCTGGTGTTATTTGCCCTCTACAAAAAGAACCTGACGACCTGGATACTGGTATCGATGGCGATAGGTATAGAGATAGGTCTCGACTTTAGGGAATTTTCCCAGAATCTCCAGTTTCTCAGTAAGATATTCCTCCGGCTAGTGAAGACAATCGTCGCTCCGCTTTTATTCGCTTCTCTGGTGGTTGGAATCGCGGTGCATTCCAATCTTAAACAGGTGGGCCGCATCGGTTGGAAGTCGCTCCTGTACTTCGAGGTGGTTACCACGCTTGCTTTACTGATTGGGCTAGTATTTATCAATATATCCAAGGCAGGTGAAGGCATCGAGGTGCCCGCGAAATTGGAACTCCCCAAATCTTCGGAAAAGGCGCTCCAGGCCAAGGTCATTTCGATCCTTGATAGTGCAGGCGTTTCCGTCCCTGAAGGAATGATCAATCGACTACCCGATGCGCCACCTAAGGGTTGGCAGGATCACATCATCGATATCTTCCCGGAGAACATCATCAAGTCGATCTATGAAGGCAACGTGCTTCCCATAGTGTTCTTCAGTGTGATCTTCGGTATTGCTCTCGCGCTGCTCTCGGAAAAGAAGAAGCGACCGATGCTTGAATTTTCGGAGAGCCTGGCCGAGACCATGTTCAAGTTTACCAACATCATCATGTACTTCGCGCCATTTGGTGTGGGTGCTGCCATCGCAGTGACTGTCGGTCACCTCGGCATTGATGTATTGAAGAATCTATTCATTCTCCTGATTACGCTCTACCTCGCGTTGATCGCCTTCATATTATTGGTATTGCTGCCCATCGCGCTTTGGGTAGCGAAGATCCCTATACGAAAATTCATCCAGGCCATTCGTGAACCCGTATCCATTGCCTTTGCAACGACGAGTTCGGACAGCGCCCTTCCAAAAGCGTTGGAAAACATGGAACGATTCGGGGTACCAAGAAAGATAGTATCGTTCGTTATTCCAACCGGGTATACCTTCAACCTCGACGGCACCACCTTATATCTTTCGCTCGCATCTATCTTTGTGGCGCAGGCGGCGGGCATAAATCTTTCTTTCGGTGAACAGGTGCTAATCGGTTTGTCGTTGATGCTAACGAGCAAAGGGGTGGCGGCAGTGCCTCGCGCCTCACTGGTGATACTTATAGCGACGGCGGATAGTTTCAAATTTCCCCTTTGGCCCATCATGGCAATTTACGGTATAGACGAATTAATGGACATGGCGAGGACCTCGGTCAACGTGATCGGAAACACCCTGGCCAGTTGCGTGATCGCGAGATGGGAGGGAGAGTTCGACGACAGCAAGGCACTCGCCTTCGATGAACGAAAGGCGGATGCAATATTAGAACCTTAACAGTGCCCGATTTTTAAAGAACAGTACACATGCACACTTTATCAGATTTTCATATACTTGGAATATTGCAGAGCTTCATCGATTGGATCATCGACTATGGTGGCTTGTATATTCTCCTCCTGGTAGTTTTTGCCGAGACCGGCCTCTTCATCGGATTTTTCTTTCCAGGCGACTCGCTTCTCTTTGCTGCCGGGGTTTTCCTCGATAAAATTGCCAACAGGTTCATCGGGGTTCCGCAGGATACTCCTACCCAATTTGGATGGCCACATATTACCGTCATAATCATGATCATCGTGGCCTCGATACTTGGAAACATCGTTGGCTATTGGTTTGGGCGGAAGACCGGGCCATTGCTCTATGAACGAAAGGAGACATGGCTGTTCAAGAGGAAACACCTTGTGCGTGCAACCGAATTCTACAATCGTTATGGTAAGTCAACCATCTTCCTGGCTAAGTTCCTGCCGATCGTGCGCACGTTTGCCCCGATCGTAGCGGGCATAGTCAAGATGGATCATGGGAAGTTCATGTTTTACAATATCACAGGTAGCCTTGCATGGGTGTCATCGATGATGCTTGGGGGTTATTTCCTCGATAGCTGGGTGAGCAGAAAATTCGGACTCGAGCTCAAGGATCATATCGAGGCGATCACCATTGGAATCATTCTTGTGACCACACTCCCCGTTTTGTATAAATTATTCTTTGCAAAGAAACCTGTAATTCCGCCACCAGAGGACACTGGTAATAAATCATAGCGCATGCAGACTGCCAGGTCAAATTCCATATTCAGTATTGCCGTTATTGTCGCAGCCCTGGGTTACTTCGTCGATATTTACGACCTGCTACTCTTCGGCATCATTCGTCTTCCCAGTCTCCGTTCTCTCGGATTGTCTGAAGAACAGGTATTGACAGAAGGGGAGAAAATACTTTCGTGGCAAATGTGGGGGCTTCTGCTTGGCGGAATTCTATGGGGAATTCTAGGCGACCGCAATGGTCGGCTTAGCGTTCTTTTCGGTTCTATCATACTATACTCACTCGCCAACATTGCAAATGGTTTCGTTGAAACGGTCGATCAATATAAATGGATTCGCTTCATCGCGGGGCTTGGTCTTGCGGGTGAGTTGGGCGCAGGCATCACTCTCGTCTCCGAACTGACACCAAAGGAGAAACGGGGAATCGCTACGTCCATGGTTGCAGGTATAGGCCTAACCGGGGCAGTGTTTGCATTTTTCATGAAAGAGAATTTCGACTGGAGAACCTGTTATTTCATTGGGGGTGGCCTCGGCCTGGCGTTGCTGATCCTACGCATATCCGTGTTCGAATCAGGGATGTTTAATGAAGTGAAGAAAATGGATGTACAAAGGGGAAACATTTTCATGCTTTTCAACAATGCCGATCGTTTCAAGCGATATATTCTCAGCATACTTATTGGGTTACCCACCTGGTTTGTAATTGGAGTGTTGGTTACTTTCTCCAGCGAATTCGGGAAGCATTTTGGCATCAAGGAACCGATCGATCCTGGCAAGGCGATCATGTATGCGTATGCCGCCATTTCCATCGGTGACATTCTTATTGGTTTCGTTAGCCAATGGATGAAGAGCCGAAAGAATGCATTGTATTTATTCTATGCCATAACGGCTCTATTCATGGTTTTGTACTTCACGATTCAATGGAATGGGACTGCAGCTAAGATGTATTGGATTTGTGCAGGGCTTGGATTCGGTACAGGGTTCTGGGCCATCTTCGTAACAATGGGAGCCGAGCAATTCGGAACCAATATCCGTGCTACGGCCGCAACTACGATACCTAACATGGTACGGGGCACACTGGCCATACTTATCCTACCCTTGTTCAAATGGCTGCGAGGCATGGATGGAGTAGGGTATGTGAATGGTGGAATATACACCGCTATTATCATCATGATCATCACCATCATTGCGGCCGCTTTACTAAAGGAAACGTTTGGTAAGGACCTGAATTTTGTCGAACGTTAACTCATGAAATTCTTAATCATACGGTTTTCTTCTATTGGCGATATCGTGCTAACTACGCCGGTCATTCGCTGTTTGAAGAAACAGGTGCCCGACGCCGAGGTGCATTTCCTTGTGAAAGATGCCTTCCGTTCAGTAGTCGAGCACAATCCCTACATCGATAAGCTGCATGTATTGGCCCACAGCTGGGAACTGATGGAGCATGAATTGAGAGACGAGAATTATGACTACATAATAGACCTTCATCATAATGTGAAGACGTTAAGGCTGAAGAAAGCCTTGGGTAAAAAAGCGTTTTCCTTTCACAAACTCAATATAGAGAAGTACATCTATACGAGTATCAAGCTGAATATTCTTCCAAAGGGGCACATCGTCGAACGATATCTGAATACTGTGAAATCATTCGGGGTGAAAAATGATGGCGCTGGTCTCGACTACTTCATAGCCCCAACGGAGGAGACTTCTCGGAAAGATATACCTGCATCGCATTATGCTGGTTACATCGCGTGCGTGATCGGCGCGGCACACGGAACGAAGAAATGGCCCGTTCACAAATGGAAAGAGTTTGCCCGACAGATGGATCACCCGATGATCCTTCTTGGTGGAAAGGAGGACGCCGCAAACGGAAAGGAGATAGCCTCAGTCGACGATGTGAAGGTGTATAATTCCTGTGGGAAATTTAGCCTGAATGAAAGCGCAGACCTTGTGCGAAAGGCGAAGCTTGTAGTCACTCACGATACGGGCCTGATGCATATTGGTGCCGCATTCAAAAGACCAATCGTTTCTTTGTGGGGTAATACAGTTCCTTCATTCGGAATGTATCCTTACTATGGGGAAACAAACATCGCCTCCCAAATCTTGCAGGTCAACAAACTCTGGTGCCGTCCCTGTTCCAAAATAGGGTATGCAAAATGTCCGCTGGGACATTTTAAGTGCATGGAGAAGATCGAAGTCGATGAGGTAATCGCAGCTGTTAAAAGAAGGCTGTGATCTTCTTCCACCACGGTTCGGCCTTAGGGATAAACAGTGATGATGCCACATATGCCTGTACCTGGCCTACTATTTCATTCTCGATCATCGCACGCTCTTCCGGGGAAATGCTATTGTCTTTCTCTCCAGTGCAGGAAAGCCAGTTTTGAATCTGTTTCTTTTCTGCCGGAACGGATTCACCGCACAGATATCTGCCCGTTTTCTTCCTGAGTACTTCTGTTGTCATAAGGGTTATTTTAAAAGTCATGAAGTCTGATGATCACCACGCGTTCAGCATGTTCTTGAATACGTGGGTTAGGTCTTTCAGGTTAATGGAGGGGGTGTACTTGTTCCACCATTGTTCTTCATAGCTTTTCAAGCCGGATCTGTCCTGGATATTGAGTCGATTGTTGGCTGATAGTTGCACCGGTAGTTTTGCTTTTCTTAGTTCAATTGCACTGAACCCCGGGATGATCTCTTCGCCGATACGGAGTGTATCCCTGTCCCTGTTCAATTTATTATTGAGGCACTGGATTACGGCCTTGCGTACCTCTGTATATAAATGGAGTGAAAGGGAAAAATCGACTGGCAGCATGTGCCTGTCCTCCCATAGAGAAATAAAGATATTTCTGACAATACGAGTAGCATCCTCTTTCGAGTGCAACTTCGTCATGCAATAATTAAAAAGGGAGAAGCAATATCGCCTGCATAATTCTTCGAAGGCGGCTGCGTCGTCGACTAACAGCTTGTCTATAAGGGTTTGCTCCGGAGTAAAATTCCTGCTCATCATGGGTACGATTTAGATTAACAATCCGGATACTGGAGTTGTTTTATCGCAGGAATTGGGTACTGATTTCTACGACTAAAGTAAAAAGAAAAACGGTAAAAACAAGTCTTCACCCTATAGGAGTTTTACGAATCAAACGATTGCTTGCTGCAATAACGTGAGCATTAGAGCGTATGGCTTTGTTATTTCTTTTTCTACATAGTTATGCACTAGTAATTGTACGATTGTTTTTTGTAGAATAAGTTGACTTGGTTGATTAGGTTGATTGAGTTGATTAGGTTGAGTGGGTTGATGAAGTTGACTAAGGTGAGAGGTAACTGCGTTAATAGGTGTCAGCCTAATCAACCTAATCAACCTAATCAACTCAATCAACCTAATCAACTTATTCAACCTAATCAACTTATTCAACCCAATCAACCTCCAACTAGCGTACCTTCAATCAAATTCCCCCAGTTGAAACGCCTCCTTATTTGTTCGACAATTTTCTGCTTTAATTCGCTCCATGCACAGGATAACATTACCCGTTTTTTAGCCAGTGACAGCGTTACAGTGACCATCGACATGCCTGCACGGATGTATAAAGGAAAGCAGACAATCATTACATTCTATGCATTGCCAAACGGGAACAGTACAGAGCAAACAATGGGAAGAAAGATGAAGGAGGGGGATGACTGGCATTTCGATATACAGCATATCCGTGCGCAGACTCGTTTTATACGCAACCAGTTCGGTCGTTCGATCAACTTCGTGGTGATTTACCTGGAGAATAGCGGGAAGAGTTGGCCGGCATGGAAGCAACAGCATCCCAACTTCAGACTACAGATCCCTGCACTCGTGGATTCGCTCACGGATATCATTCCCGGAAAGAAGAAGGAGATACATCTTAATGGTCATAGCGGTGGCGGCAGCTTCATCTTCGGTTATATTGCCGGGGTGGGCGTGATTCCGTCAGAGATTAAACGGATAACGTTTCTCGACAGCAACTATGGTTACGACAGTACATACCAGGTTGCTTTTGCCAATTGGGTGAAAAGTACAAAGGATGCTGCGTTGACAGTATTCGCCTATAATGATAGTGTGGCATTGCTGAATGGTAAGCCGTTTGTTTCCCCCACCGGCGGCACATGGTGGCGAAGTCATCTAATGCTGCGCCAACTTCAAGGTAATTTTGAAATAAAAAAGGAGAGGGACGATAGTCTCGTCGTCTACAAAGCCGTCGATAAGCAGATCCGCTTCTTCTTCAAGACAAATCCTGATCGGAAGATCTTTCATACGACTCAGGTAGAACGAAATGGATTTATACATTCCGTCTTGTGCGGTACGAAATATGACTCGAAGGATTATACTTATTATGGTGAACGGGCATATGCTGACTTGCTCGAATAAGCCACGTCTCAAGCGCCAACGATCTCACTCAGTTCCAACCAGCGTAACTCTTTTTCATCAAGTAGCGAAGCGACTTCTCCAATGCGGTTAGACATTTTCTGTAGTTCCTCGAAACCGGTGGTACTATCATTTAACTTTTGCGTGATCTCAGTTCGTTCCCTCGTCAGATCGGCGATTTCTTTTTCGAGCAACTCAAACTCACGTTTCTCCTTGAAGCTCGGTTTTCTCTTTTCAACTGCTGGTACCGCTTGTTCCTGGGTACCCTTATTGATAGGTTCCTTTCCCGCCAGGAGCGTTCGACCGGATGGAAGGTTCTTCTGATCCTCAAGCCTGTATTGTGTATAGTTGCCTGGGAAGTCTCTAACCACACCTTCACCTTCAAACACGAAGAGATGATCAACCAGCTTATCCATAAAGTATCTATCGTGGGAAACGATCACCAGACATCCCTGGAATTCACTGAGGAAGTTCTCAAGTACACCGAGAGTGGGCAAGTCGAGATCATTCGTAGGTTCATCAAGCACTAGGAAGTTGGGATTGCGGAAAAGGATTGACAGGAGGTGAAGCCTTCTTCGTTCCCCTCCGCTTAGCCGGCTGATGTAGGTGTATTGTTTGTCGGGATCGAATAGGAATAGCTGGAGGAACTGCGCTGCACTCATCGATCCACCTGTGGCGAGAGGAAAACTCTCTGCTATATTCTTCACGAACTCGATCACTCGCATGTCTTCTTTTACCACCAGGCCTTGTTGCGAATAATTCCCGAAGACTACTGTATCACCAACAGTGATCTTTCCGCTGTCTGCCTGTTCGATGCCCTGCAGAATATTCGTGAATGTAGTCTTGCCCACACCGTTCTTTCCCACAACACCAATACGTTCACCTTTCTTAAAATTATAGTCAAATCCTTTTAGGATAACCCGGTCGCCGTAACTCTTATACACTTTCTTCAATTCAATGACCTTTCCGCCCAGACGGCTCATCTTCATTTGGAGTTCTACCTGTTGGTCTTCCAATTTCTGCTTCGCCTTTTTCTCGACTTCGTAAAAATTATCCTGACGGCTCTTACTCTTGGTGGTCCTTGCCTTTGGTTGCTTACGCATCCATTCCAATTCTTTGCGATAGGTATTCCTGGCCTTGTCGATACTCGCCTGTTCGCTTTCCATTCGTGCCGCCTTCTTTTCCAGGTAGTTTTCGTAGTCGCCTTTGTAGATGTAGAGATTGCTTCCTTCAAGTTCCCAGATTTCCCGGCACACGGCATCCAGGAAATACCGGTCGTGTGTCACTAGCAGCAGCGTCACATTTTCCTTATCGAGATAGTGTTCGAGCCATTCTACCATCTCTACATCGAGGTGATTGGTGGGCTCATCCATGATCAGTAGTACGTGTTTATGATCGAAGCCTATATCGATGAGCGTTTTCGCGAGCGCGACTCTTTTGCGCTGACCGCCGCTAAGCGTGCTTACCACCTGGTGAAGATGGTGGATGTTGAGTTTGCCCAGCACTTGCTTTACCCGTGCGTCGAAATCCCAGGCATTCAACTCATCCATCTTTTCAAGAGCAGTACCGAGTTTTACATGATCCACCTCGCCCATCTCCGCATCATCGCTCAACGCTTCATATTCTTTTATGGCATTTAGTACGGGATGGTCGTGGAAGAATATGTTGTCCAGCACAGTTCGATCTTCCTCAAACACGGGTTCCTGTTCGAACAGCACTACATCAACATCTTTATTCACCCTGTATTTACCTTTCTCAGGTGTCTCGAGGCCCGCTAGAATTTTTAGGAGAGTAGACTTGCCCGAACCATTACGGGCCACGAGCGCTATCTTGTCGCCTTCTTCGATATGAAAGGAGATGTCTGAAAAAAGAGGAATGATGCCGTAACTCTTTGTCAATCCGTCAGCAGAAACATAATGCATATATCGCAAAGATAAATAAGCATTTATAGCTTTTACGCAAGTCAACCTTTTGTTGGCACAGTTTTTTTAAGTGGTAGTGTATAAAACTAAGTGTCATGGCAAGCAATCTTATCGAAACCATCCAAAAGAATCTTAACTACCCTACATTACATAAAATAGACCCTAACATACAGGAAACCAAAGATGCAGTTCCTCGTCAATCGAAGGAAAAACTTGGTCAGGGTGCCATTCCCACCGTTCTGACAGCCCTTTATAAGTTCACGCGTACAGATAAGGGTTGTAAAGGCGTTCTCACGGAAACTGATCATGCGGATTGGCTTGGTGTTATCTTCGAAGGAAAGGAGAGAACGGCTGTGGATAAAGTTGCCCACTATGCAGGCGTTACGCCAGGGCAGGCAGAAGCGTCTATGGAGGAAGTTGCGGACGAGGCAATTAACACTTTAAAAGGGTTGAAGAATCACGATCCTGAACACATTCGGACGTATATGACCAGTCAACGCCATAACATCTTAGTGTATTTGCCTGCAGCAATGCAAATGGGTGATCTTTTGAAAGATGAGGCGCTTGATGACCGTACAAATAAAATGGAAGGACCTCTCTCTAACCTCATGCATTCTATTGAGGGAAAATTATCGAAGGGCGATCAGTCCAAATATCCCTAACCACTCAGGTAGCTGATTAATAGGCAGAGCAACAATACTATTGCGAGAACCAACCATTCCCGGTGTCTATTCCATTTCTTATTTCTTTTTGACTTCCGTTCAAATTCAAGGATTGATTCCTGTGTACTCATTGGAGATTCCAGACTCATCAATTTACGTGTGATGTCTAACACCTGGTGGTGATCCAGGTGCGCTGACGCCTTAAGCACCGTATCTATGATGGTCGCATTAACTGAAGGATCATGAAAGCCGTTTAATCTCTTGATGGTGTCATCATCGAGGATAGCGGAGATATAGGAAAAGAGTCCTTCCCGGTCCATACGGTATATATCCATTTTTGAAACATATCGCTCCAGTTCAAGTACCTGCTTAAGCACTGTGACAGGAGTGACAGCATGTTGCGTCCTTTTGATGTTCATACTTTGGTCGTACCATCGCTGCTGAAGGTAGTAGGCCTTACGGGATGGATCCGTCAATACTTCATATGCTTCTTTGATGATCTCGAACTGCGCCGCCGCATAGTGATCATTGTGATTCTTATCAGGATGATATTGATGAGCGAGTCGTCGATAAGCAGTTTTTATTTCCTGCATGTTGGCGGAAGGTGCCAGTTCCAATATTTTGTAGTAGTCTTTCTTTTCGAAATGCATGTTGAATCAGGAATTGGGAATCAGGAATTGGGATGGTGAATGGTGAGTAGTGAATTGTGAGTGGCTACCCGATTATTCAACGTCTTTTAGTAATTCGAGAATCCCTGGTCTAACAGCGGAGGGCCATTCACCACTCACTATTGACTACTCACTTGCTTCGCTTCGCTCGCAATGACCACTCACTAGTCATCAATGTGTTTATCAAAAAAGTCCATCGTTCTCTTCCATGCTAACTTCGCGGCCGCTTCGTTATACCGGGTAGGCGCCGTATCGTTGTGGAAGGCGTGGTTTACTCCTTCGTAGATGTATTGTTCATACTTCACGTTTGCTTTTTTCAATGCTTCCTCGTAGGCAGGAATGCCTTTGTTCACTCCTTCATCCAATCCGCCATAATGGAACTGCAAGGCTGCTTTTATCTTGGGAACATCCTCCAATTTGGGTTGTCGACCATAGAAGGCCACTGCTGCCCGAAGGTTGGGGACATTGATTGCAAGATTATTCGCCATTGCACCTCCCCAACAGAAACCAACACATCCATATTTACCATTGCAGTCCTTGCGGCCTCCCAGGTAATCAAATACCCGGATGAAATTCTGAAGATTGTCTTCGGCTTTCAGCTCCTGGAATTTTGCGCGGGCTTCATCTTCGTTGGCGGGAGTACCGCCAAGGGGAGATAATGCATTAGGAGCAATTGCGAGGTAACCGGCCTTTGCGGCTCGCCTGGCTACGTCTTCGATATGTGCGTTTAATCCCCGGTTCTCGTGCATTACCACAACTGCCGAATACTTTTTATCCTTGTCTTTGTCCGGTCGCGCCACATAAGCCTGCATATCACCATTGATTCCCGGATAGGTGATCCGCTCAATAAACAGATCATCGTCGGGAGTGATAGCGGCATATGCCTGGTTCACCTCGATCATGGGAAGAATTGCCATCGCCGCGGCTGTACCACCAGCAAGCATTGCCAGCCGACGTAGGAATTCATGGCGGCTTAGGGGCTTGTGGGTGTACTCGTCGTAGAGGTTAATTATGCGTTGATCCATTTTTCTTTTAAAGGTAGTTCGAAAGACCGAAACAGCGGAAGTCCGGCAAGTCCGAAAGTCCGGAAGTCCGAAAGTCCGAAAGACCAACTTGGTTTTCGAACTCACTTTTAGTTTTTGAATATAGGGAAGGTCTTTCCGTCTTCCGGACTTCCGGTCTTTCGGTCTTTCGGACTTCCGGACTTCCGGTCTCTATAACAGTTCAATAACAAAACGCCGCCAAATAATTCTTAAAATCACAAATGTCGCCTTCATGCAACCTAGACGGCATCAAAATAGCTCATAACTTAGGGTTACGCAATCGTTTGACCTCGCTATTGAAAACAACAAACACTTTTACGAAATGAAACGAATCCTACAAACCGCCGCCCTCGCCCTGGTCATATCGCTTGGCGGCTCACTGCTCAATGCAGTTTCCGCCCAACCGGGTTACGATGACTATGACGAAGGCTATCAGGAAGGTTTTGATCAGCAAGCCGACGTTTCTTACCAAACATTCTATGACGAGTTAAGTCCCCACGGAAGGTGGATTGATTATCCCGAGCATGGATATGTGTGGGTTCCTAATAATCTTCCAGGTTTCCGTCCTTACGAGACCGCTGGACATTGGGTATGGACGGAGGATTATGAATCAATGTGGGTTTCCGACTATTCATGGGGTTGGGCTCCGTTTCACTACGGTCGATGGTTCAACGATCCGTTCTATGGTTGGATGTGGGTACCGGGTTATGAGTGGTCACCAGCCTGGGTAGCATGGCGCGATGGTGGTGAGTATTATGGATGGGCACCACTGAGACCAGGGATCAATATAAGCATCAACATTGGTGTTGGCAGGTACAACCCCCCGATGGATTATTGGGTATTTGCCCCACGTCGCTACATCAATTCTCCACGCATTTACGACTATTGCATCGATAGGGGTCGCAACGTGACTATCATTAACAACACGACGATCATCAATAACTACTCGCGTAGAAATAATGTGTTTATTAATGGTCCCCGCAGAATGGATGTCCAGCGTTATGCTGGTCGTATCAACCCGGTTCGCTTCCGGGAATCCTCAAGGCCAGGTCGTACGCAGTTCAGGAACAATGAAGTTTCTGTGTACAGGCCAAGAATTCAGCAAGACAACAATCGTCGATTCACGCCGCGTACATTCGACAGGTATGAAAGAACATCACAGTCTAACAGCCGTGGTCTGGACAGGATCAGGGAGAATGCTTCAAACAGGGGCAGCAATGGCCAGGTAAGACAACAGGACAATACACAAAATAGTGGTACGAGCGATAATCGCAGGTTCGGTCGCCGTAATGATCAACAGGCTGATGCTACGAATAACGAGAGAACGCCTGGCAGAATGATACAACGTGGAAACGATCAAACTGCGCCGACTGACAGGCCAGCAAGGAGACTCGAAGAAAGAAGCAATAACGAGGCTCGGGAACAAGGCACAGCAGACAACAACAGGCGTTTCGAAAGACGCAGCGCCGCCGAGAGACAACCACAGTCCCAGGAGCGCCAACAGCAGCAACAACCGCAGCGCGAAATTGAGAATCGCCAGCGCGAGCAGCAGCAGGAGCAACAAAGGCAATTTGGAAATCGCCAGCGTGAGCAGCAGCAACAGCAACAACAGCAGCGCCAGGTGGAAACTCGCCAGCGTGAGCAACAGCAACAACAGCAGCGTCAGGCGGAGACTCGCCAGCGCGAGCAATCACAAGGTCAGCAACGTCAATTCGAAACACGCCAACGTGAACAGCAACAAAGTCAGCCGAGGACGGAAAGCCGCGGTAATAGTGGCAACCGTGAACAAAAGGCAAGTAGCGATAACACTGGCCCGCGTCGTTTCGGAAGAAGAGACTAATATATTCCCCTATGAAACAAAAAAAGACCCCGTCAAGGGGTCTTTTTTTTGTCAGAATTCAAACTCGGAGACTGTTTCGTCACGGAGTATTCTTTCGGAAAATTTGTTACGGGAATTTCGCGATCCCCTGACCTTCCACACAAGGTGTAAGTCTTTTCGACTCGCATGCGTTTGCTATTTCGAAAGTCGAGCTTGCATTCGCGCATAATCGATTCAAATCTGGCAATGATCTCGGGATTGAATGGCGTGACTATGCGATAGGTGCGTTCCTTGTTCAATTTGTCAATCCATTGTTCAATTGGGTTAAAAGCGACGAGTACTATGATCATTGCGAGGCAGGTGAGCGCGCTTACTGCGTAAAGGCCGTTTGCGGTGGCCATTCCAATAGCGGCAACGGCCCACACTGACGCCGCAGTAGTTAAGCCATTGACACCTTTCTCGCTCTTGAAGATCACACCGGCCCTAGGAAGCCGATGCCTGTTACTATGTTGGATGCTATCCTGTCCGTTGTGCCATTGGTTAACAAAGTTGATAGCAGTGTAAACAGGCAGGACCCAAGGCAGATGAGGGCGAGAGTACGAAAGCCGGCTGACTTATCGCGATATTCTCTCTCAATTCCGATAATTCCTCCAAATACAAGGGCAAGTAAAAGACGCGTCAAAATTGTTTCGGTAGTAATAATATTTGAATTCGTTTAAGTAGAAATATTTTTGTCATCGGCGATGTTAGCGACCCGGCACTCAGAAAAAATGGAAGCCGGTCCCGATCAAAATAGGGTTTGATAAAATTACGACTAAGACCATCTTACTACGTGGCAGAAAAAAAGCCAGCATTGTTCAGCTCGTGTTCATTGGCAATTACTGTGTCACGAAGGCAACTAAATACTTTGTAAAACTTGTTGGTTCTTGCACATGCGGAATGTGCCCAACACCAGTAAGCTCAATCAATTTTGCATTGGGAATTAACTTCTGAGTCCTTTTGCCGAGGGTGGGATATTGCCCGTACTTTTTCTTCTGCACTTCTGTTAATTGGTCTTTTCCAACTACGGTTCGGTCTTCCTGACCGATGATCAGTAAAACGGGCACGGTAATTCGATCCCATTCATAACACACGGGTTGTTGGTAGATCATGTCGTATGTAATTGCATTTACTCTTGCAATCGTTCCATGAAATGCTGGATCGTGGAGTTGTTCCGCTTGCGCCTGTACATATTGTTCATACTCTGGTTTCCACACCGGGAAGTATGACTCCTGGTATTTTTTATAAGAAGCGTAAGTGGCTTTGCGTTCACCCGCTACGAGAATAGAAATTGGTCTATGCGGAACGAATCGTCTATAATCTTCAAGGCCAATTGGATTCTCTAACACCAGTTTTTCCACGCGGGTTGGATACATGATTGTAAATCGCGTAGCCAGCATACCGCCCATGGAATGCCCCACTACGATGGTCGATGGTATTTTTAAAGTGTCTAATAAGGTAAGCGTATTCCTGGCGAGCTGATGAAAGCTGTAACTCCCGACAGGTTTTCCAGAGTGGCCCCAACCGACCTGGTCAGGTGCGATAACGCGAAATCCGTTACGCAATAGGTCAGGTATGATTACCTTCCAATAATATCCGCTGAAATTCTTACCGTGTAAAAGGAGGATTGTTTTTCCGTTCGATTGCTCAGGCTTGACGTCCATGTAGGCCATCGAGACAACAGTATCATCAAAGGAGATTTCGATATGATGTAGGGGATAAGGATAGGTCACATCCTGTCCACCCGCCCTAAATGTAAAGATAAAGGTGTAGCAAAGTAAGGTAGTGATGAACCTTCTCCTATTGTTTCGATATGCTGTCGTCTTCATCTTCGCTACCGAGGCTATAAGCATTATTTTCTTCGTCCTCTTCACCGATTTCTTCATTCTCATCATCGTCTTCGCTGCCGGGAATGTCCAGGTCACTTCCACTAAGACCGGTCTTTTCATTTAAAAGTTCGCCATCTTCATCACGCTCATCCAGCCTCGCCAGTTTGAGATTCTCTTCATCGGTCACACCGGGCGTCACTTCCGCTGCTTCACGGAGCAGTTCTTTTTCTTCGGAGGAAACATTTGTTTCATCGTCGGGATTCACATTTTCTTCATTGAGGTCATCCAGTATTCCTTCTCCTTCTTCATCTGAAGATGAAATGGTAGTATCGGCCAGTTCACCGAGGGGTGCGGCATGAATATGTTCTTGTCCAGGAATGTCCTTTACCTCTGGCATATCTATCGTGAATTCTTCCGATTGAAGGTGCTTTTCATCGTTAGGCGAATCGGGTAGGTCTGTAGAGAGAACTCGTGTCTTAGTATTTTTCATAAAAGCTAATTAAGTATAGAAACTATTGTTCGAAAAATCATGCCCGGTTAGGCAATTTGGGACGCATTGCACATGGGCACATGAGTTCTCACATTGACCTTATTCTTCTCGACTTTAAATTTCTTAGGAATAACCTTTGTATTAGGTTCTGTGATTCAAAACAATATTTGGGGAAACTTCACCCCGACTGGATGAGTTAGAGGTTATCGGTTACGATTAACATCATTTCGCGAGATCGCATCTTCTACATTGTCTTCATTAAAAAACGTTCGAGAAATGATTGCAATTGGGATACGAACTAAGTAATTTTCTTTAAGGTAACGTTGAAAATTACAATGAATTCTTTTTACCGATTCGAAACCGGTTTCGCCTATTTTATGGGATACCCGCTACTTCCTCGCCTTAGACACTACTATCAAGATGACAACAATGATAAGTCCTACCAGGAAGAAAGCCCACCACATTCCTGCTTTAAATATGGTCTCAACCGCACCGCAGCTGCTAAGCACGACCATATTGAACAAGAGGAGAAATAACGCCGTATAAATTTTCATACCTACTGATTTGTTTCTAAAAATTCAAGGATTATACCAGATTTGAGGGTGGGGTGGGGTTTTCCCCTCGCTCTCGCTCTGTTTCTCGCTCTGTTCCTGTTCCTGTTTTCTGTTCCTGTTTCTGTTTCTTCCTCTACCCGTAATTTTTCAATCTGAGGTGAGAAACAGAAAACAGGAACAGAAACGGGAACAGAAAACAGGAACAGAAACAGGAACAGGAACAGAAACAGGAACAGAAACAGGAACAGAAACAGGAACAGGAACAGAAACAGGAACTGTACCGAAGGAGAGATCAATTTCTGAATTCCTGACTAATCATGAGACCGTAGAAGCCGCCGTCCTGGATGCCAATACCTACACGTCCAAAATCGGGGCTCATGATATTTGCGCGATGACCAGGAGAGTTCATCAGATTTCTATGCGCTATTTCCAACGTCTGTGCAAGGGCAAGGTTTTCCCCAGCACTCTTGAATTTGAGGTTCGCTTCCTTCATCCTATCGAATGGATCTTTGCCATCGGGATTGACATGGGCAAAGTATCCGCGAGCAAACATATCCTTTGAATGCGCTCGAGCTACGAGTGTCTCTTCGCGATCCGCTTGTAAAGGCTTCAGGCCTTCCTTCGCCCGTTCCTTATTGACCATCTCCAGCATTTTCGCTTCCAGACTCGGTCTCACGATTGGATCTTCGTATGTGAAATGAAGTTTTACCTCCTCGTGCGAACCAGGTTTGACGGTAAGACTGTTCATCGTTTGCCGCACCGCCTGGTCGAATACCGGGGCCAGTTTCTTATTAGCCCACTCTGCTTGCAGTGATAGCTTTGAGGCGATCAGGCTTTCCCTGGTCTCGGTAGTAATAGTGTCTTTCAGCGGAAGTGCAAGTAATAACGCGGCTATGATCGTAGCGCAGATCAACCCGTTGACTGCACCGGGTATCATACCAAAGAAGCGATTGATAGAATCCTGGTGGGCATTTTCCGGCATCGTGTTGAGAATGCGCCTCGTGATAAAGCCAATGATTATCCGCGCGATGATAGTAGTGAGGATGAAAGCGACCGGCAAAAGCCATGCTCCTAAATCGCCGATGCTTTCTAGTCCCTTTGCTGTATATGGATAGAAGATGAAACCAAGAATAATGCTTCCTAACCAGGTGAGTAAATCAAGTGAACCAAGGATGAATCCGCGTTTCCATCCTGCCCATACTGCGAGCAATAACACGACTACAAGTGAGATGTCAACCCAATTCATACGGGGAAATGCTTTTGAAATAATTAGACAAAATGTATGCCCTTCAATACATCACTATATATAGACAATATATAAACGGAAAGGATGGGACGAATATTTATAACAATTGGTTAAAAGTCCGTGAGGACGGCAGAATAAACGCGGGAACGAAGATCAGGGGCAAACTCGCAATATTGCTGTCACTTGTTGTGCTTCGTTCATATTATTTATTTTCTTAACAAGGGTCAAGAAAAAGTTCTGGGCTATTAATTTTTTTTTTCTACCAGATTTTTTATCTCATTAATCTTCTTCGATTTACATTTTTTCGAGTGAAGAACACTAGTAAAATTACGTGTCCATACCGTAAGAATATTCCCTTTGAAATACTCGGTATTGCAGAAAATTGTACTACTTTAACTGTCCCATCCTATTAAAACTGAGCGCCACTATGATTAATTACGTTTCCCAGATTCTCCACCTGAGACTGCCCCAGCGGGCCAGGCTTGCAGGCGTAGTTGACTTTCTCCGGATGTTTCCATCTAATTCTGTTACTTTTCTAAATAGGGTAAAATCGATAGGGATTCCCGACACCCTTAGTGTCCCTGAGAAGAGTAAACTTCAGATCTTCAACCAACTTAACTTTTTCCAATTCATAACTGGCATAATAGTTCCGGTGGTCGGACTGCTGAGCGCCAATAAATTTCCGGCGAGTGGCTGGTTGATCGTATGTATGCCCGCATTGGTGAGTGTTCTGGTATTGACGCTTAATTCATATCATCACCACCAGTTGGCTGTGCTGGCGTACTTCGTTTTTTATCCCCTGTTCATCTGTGTTAACTATATTAACGGTATCAACCTCGGGGTAGAACTTTCATTTATCCTATACGGGATCCTTTCGGTCTTCTTTATTCGCGATATAGGGTACATGATCTTTTCCATTAGTTTCTCAATGGTGAGTTATTTCTTCCTTTCTGTTGTCTTGAAGAAGTACACATACCAATTAGCCGATATTAATTTTGCAGCGTACCTGATCAACCAGGGGCTGGCGATCGTTTACATTTTTTATGGACTGTATTTGATCAAGACTGAAAACGCAAACTATAATACCACGCTTCAGGAATCGAATTACGAGATACAGAAACAATCAAATCAATTGCAAATCCAGGCTGAAGAGCTCGATCAACTCAATAGTCTTAAGAATAAACTTTTCTCGGTTATATCACACGATCTAAAAGCGCCGATGTATGCGCTTCGCAATTTGTTCGACAATATTCATAAGCAGGACATGCCTGCGCAGGAGATCAAGGAATTGATTCCCGAAGTAAAGAAGGACCTCAACTATACCGTCAGCCTGATGGAGAATCTTCTCCAGTGGGCCAAGAGTCAGATGCAATCGCATACCGTCAAGTCGCAGTTGATCAACATCACCGACGTCATCGATGAGGTAATGCACCTGTTACATCTCCAGGCCGAGGCCAAACGAATAACCATTGTCAAGAAAACAAAGGGGCGGGTGTATGCATGGGCCGACTACGACATGATCAATCTGGTGATACGTAATCTTGTATCGAACTCGATAAAATTTACTCCAAACGGAGGTAAGATCATAATTGGAGCATCCGAGATGGATGCCTTCGCCGAAGTGTATGTACAGGACACTGGTAAGGGTATGTCATCGCAGGACGTTAAGAAGATCAATTCTTACGAGTTTTTTACGACGAATGGCACTGCGCAGGAACAGGGAACCGGGCTTGGTCTTATGCTTTGCAAAGAATTCCTCGCAAAGAACGACGGCCATCTTCGCATAGAAAGTACACCAGGGAAAGGCAGCACCTTCTCCTTTACCTTACCCCTCGGCGATTAATCCATTCATCATAAAACGGTTCTGCATCCTGATAGAAATTACTATTTTGAATCGATGTATAAAGACCATGAAACTCCCCAATTCTGGATCACTTACCAGGCTGCACTTCGTCGGTATGTGGAGTTGAAGATACAGGACAAACATTCCGTCGATGACATCATGCACGAAGTCTATCTAAAGGTCTTCTGTTATTGCAAACGTTTCGAATTCAGCTGCGAGAAGGCAGGCGTAAAGAATCTCGACGCCTGGATCTTCCGGGTCTGTCACAACGTGATTGTCGATCATCACAAAAGAAACTCCCGGTACTCATATAATGTAGCACTCGAAGGTCTCGAATCTCCGTCGCAGTGCGATGAAGTTTCCACTCGGTATGATCCCGCACTCCTGGCAGAACTCGTCAAATCGCTTCCTGCTAAATATGCTCAAGCCGTTCTCTACGACGCGGTGGATAAGCTTAAACAAAAGGAGATCGCGGACAAATTGGGACTAAGCCTCACAGCTACAAAATCCCGCATCCAGCGCGGTAAGAAGATGCTTTTTGAGCTGTACCAGCAAATCCTCCAAAAATAATTTCCCAGACCTGCGTCTTTTTGAGACATGGCCAGTCATGGTAATAAACAAATTACCCATGAAGCATTCACCATTTCTTATCCTCCTGATTGTCCTTGGCGCGGGTGACC
>JACMKU010000202.1 GCA_014379965.1 Chitinophagaceae bacterium | reverse complement strand
TCGTGATGACCGCAGAGGCGGTGGCGGTGGCGGCGGAGACAGGAGAGGTGGTGGCGGCGGTGGCCGTAGCGGTGAGAGAAGAGGTTAATAAAGAATTGAAATTATTTTTTTCCCGCCCTTGGGCGAAATAAGGTTAAAAGCTAAATAAAATGTTACAACCGAAAAGAACGAAGCACAGGAAGATGCAGAAGGGTCGCATGAAGGGCGATGCCAAAAGAGGTGCTACCATCGCGTTTGGTTCGTATGCCTTGAAGGCACTCGACCAGCACTGGATCACGGATCGCCAGATCGAGGCGGCCCGCCAGGCACTTACCCGTGAAATGAAGAGGGAAGGTAACGTATGGATCCGCATTTTCCCTGACAAGCCAATCACGCGCAAGCCTGCAGAGGTGAGAATGGGTAAGGGTAAAGGTAACCTGGAGTTCTGGGCTGCCGTAGTGAAACCAGGTCGCATCCTGTTTGAAGTAGATGGTGTTGATGAGAAAGTAGCTCGTGCATCACTGGCGCTCGCCGCTGGTAAGTTGCCGATCAAAACGAAATTCATTGTTAGAAGAGACCTGGTAACAGCATAATCGTTCCGGTCCTGACATAAATGTCAAAATTGTAAAAGATGTCAAAGAAAGCAGATTTTGTAAAAAGCATCCACGGGATGAATGAGAACGACCTGAAGGCACGCCTTGAGGAAGACAAGCAGCGTTTGAAGAAGCTTGAGTTCGCTCATACTATTTCTCCACTGGAGAACCCTATGACAATCCGTGGTCTTCGTAAGGATATCGCGCGCTTGCAAACAGAATTAAAAATCAAGCAGAATTCATAATTGGGATCCGCCCATGGTGGACAGCATTCCAACATTTCAAAATAACGATCATGACCGAAGAAAGAAATTTAAGAAAAACAAGGATTGGTGTGGTGACCAGCAACAAAATGGCCAAGACCATCACTGTCGCTATCGAAAGAAAGGTTAAGCACCCGATCTACGGAAAATTCTTGAAAAAGACAACCAAGTTGCATGCTCATGATGACAAGGATGAGTGCAGCATTGGTGATGTAGTAAAAATCATGGAAACCCGTCCGCTGAGTAAGACGAAGCGCTGGAGACTGGTGGAAGTAGTAGAGAAAGTGAAGTAAGAATAACCGTAGCTGCTGGCAGCTATGGCGACTGAAAACAATAAGTATAACATTGCTGAAATCCGCCCCAGGCGGGTAACAGTTAAAAGCTAAAAGCCAAATAAAATGATTCAGCAAGAAAGCCGGTTGAATGTAGCGGACAACAGCGGTGCCAAAGAGGTGCTTTGTATCCGTGTACTCGGCAACAGCGGACAGCGTTATGCCAGGATCGGCGATAAGATCGTAGTTACTGTAAAGGATGCATTGCCTGCAGGTGGCATTAAGAAAGGCACAGTAGCCAAAGCGGTTATCGTTCGTACTACTAACAAGCTGCGTCGCAAGGATGGTTCTTACATCCGTTTCGACGACAACGCGGTGGTGTTATTGAACCAGTCTGATGAGCCGCGCGGTACCCGCATATTCGGGCCAGTAGCTAGAGAGTTGAGGGATAAGGGATATATGAAGATCATTTCTCTGGCGCCGGAGGTGCTTTAAGAGGCGAGAGGCGTTAGGCGGGAGACCAGAGACTTGAGACGTACCGAAAGTTGGAAAGTTATATAGAATTTAAATCATCCGCCAACAGCGGATAAAGAATAGAAAAAATGAAAGCAAGATTCAAACCGAAGTTTAACATCAGGAAAGGGGATAGCGTAGTCGTTATCACTGGTGATGATAAGGCCCTCGATAAGCCGCGCGTCGTAAAGGAAGTGCTGGTAGAGGAAGCTAAAGTGATTGTGGAAGGTGTTAACATCATTACCAAGCACACTAAACCTTCAGCGCAGAACACCAAGGGTGGAATTGTGAAGAAGGAAGCCCCGATCCATATCAGTAATGTGATGCTTTGGGATGCAGCGCAGAAGAAAGGCGCGAAGATCACGCGTGTACGCAAGGAAGGAAAGACAGAGCGCGTGTTTAAAGTAAAGAAAACGCAGGGAGGTAAAAAATAATGGCAACAAAGACTTATACCCCGAGACTAGAAGACAAGTACAAGAAAGAAGTTGTACCTGCTCTCGTAAAGAAATTTGGTTACAAGACAGTAATGCAAGCTCCAAAGTTGGAGAAGATCTGTCTTAACCGCGGTGTGAACGGCGCTGTAACCGATAAGAAGCTGGTGGATATCGCACTTGACGAGCTGACAACGATCAGCGGACAGAAGGCAGTATCTACGATGTCTAAGAAAGACATCTCCAACTTCAAGTTGCGTAAGCACATGCCGATTGGTGCAAGGGTAACTTTGCGCGGCGATAAGATGTTCGAATTCCTCGATCGTTTGATCGCGGTAGCACTACCCCGTGTACGTGACTTCAAAGGTGTAAATGAAAAATCATTCGACGGCCGTGGTAACTATACCATGGGTGTTACTGAGCAGATCATTTTCCCGGAGATCGACATCGACAAGGTGAACAAGATCACTGGTCTTGATATCACTTTCGTTACGACAGCCAACACCGATGAAGAGGCTTATGAATTGCTCAGGGAACTGGGTATGCCTTTCAGAAATGCACCGAAACCTAATCAGGAAAACAACAATAATTAATAACGTATTATGGCAAAAACATCAGTAAAAGCCAGGCAACGGAAAAGAGAGAAGATGGTTGCGCAATTTGCATCCAAGAGGGAAGAGCTGAAAAAAGCCGGTAACTGGTTAGCATTGGATGAATTACCGAAGAATTCTTCGAAAGTTCGTTTAAAGAATCGTTGTGCGATGTCTGGTCGTCCAAAAGGATTTGTCCGTTATTTCGGCATATCCCGGATAGCTCTCCGTGACATGGCGCTTAATGGAAAGATACCAGGCTTGAAGAAAGCCAGCTGGTAAAAAATGAGAGCGAGTGCGAGAGCGGGAGCGAGAATGGAATTACGACAGGCCATTCACTACTGACCACTCACCACTCACATCAAAAATAGTAGAGTAACAATAATCAGTAAAAAACTTATCCAATTATCCGCAATATGCGGGTGTAGGAGGGCAAAAATATGGTAACAGATCCTATAGCAGATTTCCTGACAAGAATTCGTAATGCGCAAATGGCGGGACACCGTGTAGTAGACATACCGGCTTCCAACCTGAAGAAGCGTATGACTGAGATCCTGTACAACCAGGGTTATATCCTGAAGTACAAGTTCGAGGACGACAACAAGCAAGGCGTGATAAAGATCGCCCTGAAGTACGATCCACAATCGAAACAACCTGCTATTCAAAGCATGGAGCGGATTAGCCGTCCAGGTTTGAGGCAGTACTCCAAGCCGGCTGATTTCCGCCGCGTGAAGAGCGGTCTTGGTGTAGCAATCCTGTCTACATCGAAAGGAGTTATGACCGATAAGGAAGCGAAGGCGCAGAATGTAGGTGGTGAAGTTCTTTGCTATATATATTAAGATTAGCTGAATCGTTGTGATACATTAAGCCGATACCTAACAGGCTGACCGGTCGCAACACTATAATAACAACAATAAATTTTTTCTTATGTCTCGTATAGGTAAACAACCCGTTGTCGTTCCGAGTGGCGTCACTGTCACAGTGAATGGTGATAACGTGGTTACGGTCAAAGGACCAAAAGGCGAACTGAAGCAGACTATCGATCGCGATATCACCGTAGAAGTGAAAGATAACCAGGTGACTTTCGTTCGTCCTACTGATCAGATCCGTCATCGTGCTTTGCATGGACTGTATCGCTCTATCATTTCCAATCTTGTAAAAGGAGTGACTGATGGATATGTCAGGAAGCTTGAATTGATCGGTGTGGGTTTCAAGGCAGCTAGCCAGGGTAACGTGGTTGATCTCGCATTGGGTTATTCACACAATATCATTTTCGAGATACCGAAGGAATTGAAGGTCGTGACTGCACAGGAAAAAGGTCAGAACCCGATCATCACCCTGGAAGGAATCGATAAGCAACTCATTGGACAGGTGGCAGCGAAACTTCGCAGCCTACGTAAGCCCGAGCCATACAAAGGAAAGGGTGTACGTTATGTTGGTGAGATTGTACGTAAGAAGGCTGGTAAGGCAGCAGGTAAATAAGGTTCCACTCGCAACTCACTTTGTTTCAGTTTCTGAGTTGTAGAAGGCCTTCAAAACAATAAAATTTTCCCGGCAGTATCGGGAACAAAATAGAAGAATATGAATCCAAAGGTTAAGTCATTAAGAAGGAAAAATATCCATCACCGTATTCGCAGGAAGATCGGTGAGGGTACTGGACAAAAGCCAAGATTATCCGTGTTCAGGAGCAACACAGATATCTATGTCCAACTGATCGATGATATCAATGGCCAGACGCTGGCAGCCGTTTCCACAAAGGATAAGGCAATCGTTGCTCACAAGGGCAATAAAGTTGAGAAGAGCAAGCTGGTAGGTGAAGCGATCGCCAGGAAAGCAACTGAACTCGGGATCAAGGATGTGACCTTCGATCGCGGTGGCTACCTGTATCACGGGCGTGTGAAGTCAGTAGCTGATGGTGCAAGAGAAGGCGGTTTGAAATTCTAACCTGGAAGAAGTATACATTATAAGATAAAATGGGAGTGGGTGAGCGAAGGCAACCCGGTTCCAAAATCAAAATAAGAATATGTCAAAATTTAGCGTAAACAAAGTGAAAGCTGGCGACCTGGAATTGAAAGATAAAGTCGTTTCCATCAACCGTGTGGTAAAAACCACCAAAGGGGGAAGGGCATTCAGCTTCTCTGCCCTGGTAGTGGTAGGTAATGAGAATGGAGTTGTTGGCCATGGCTTGGGAAAAGCTAAGGAAGTACAGGAAGCTATCACGAAAGGTATCGAAGATGCGAAGAAGAATCTCATCAAGGTTCCTATCATGAAAGGTACTATTCCCCATGACCAATGGGCAAAGGAAGGCGCCGCCAAGGTATTGATCAAGCCCGCCGCACATGGTACGGGTGTGATCGCCGGAGGTAGCATGCGCGCCGTATTGGAAGCTGCTGGTGTTACCGACGTATTGGCTAAGTCTCTTGGATCTGCAAATCCACACAACGTGGTGAAAGCTACATTCAAGGCTCTTGCGCTTTTGCGTGAACCCATCAACATCGCCAAGACGAGAAACCTTGGTCTGAAGAAAGTATTTAATGGATAATATGTAGGCAGGAGGTTAACCCTTGAGGTTACCTGCGTTTACAAGTAACATACAACGAAATGAAAAAGCTAAAAATAACCTTGGTAAAGAGTCCGATCGACAGACCTGAGCGCCAGAAGCGCACACTACAGGCGTTGGGACTGAATAAGACGAATTCTTCCAAAGAAGTAGAAGCTACTCCGCAGGTGCTGGGTATGGTGAGAAAAGTGGAGCATCTGCTCAAGGTGGAAGAAGCCTGAGAAATGTAAAATGCAGAATGTAAAATGTAAAAGGCGAACAGTCTTTGATTACATGAGCATAAATTCTGAATCAATAAAAGCGAGCCCTGAATGCTTTCGGGGCGTAAGTTAAAAATAAAAGCAATGAAACTACACGAATTAAGACCTGCACAAGGCGCAACACACAAAGACAAGAGAATCGGCCGTGGTGATGGATCAGGCCATGGTGGTACCTCTACCAAAGGAACAAAAGGTGGACAAAGCCGCGCCGGTTATAAGAGGAAGATGGCTCACGAAGGTGGCCAGATGCCGATCCAGCGTCGTATCCCCAAGCGCGGATTCAACAACCCACATCGCGTAGAATACAAAGTCCTCAATATCGGCCAGCTCGAGCAGCTTGCTGAGAAGTATGGTATTAAGGAATTCTCATTGGAGAACCTTTATATCAATAATCTCATCGGGCAGAATGACAAGATTAAGATTCTTGGTCATGGTGAACTGAAAGGGAAATATACCTTCAAGGTGAACGCTATCAGCGAGAAGGCTAAGGCCGCGATCGAAGCTGCGGGCGGATCGGTGGAAATAGTAAAGTAAATTCACTAAATTGCGAGCACTGCCTGCCAGTTTCACTTAAGAAAGTGTCACACCGCAAGTGGAATGCGTTTAATGTTGTTGGGCTCTTAAATCTATTTAACTCCCGTGAAAAAATTAATTCAGACACTCAAGAATATCTGGAGCATCGAAGAACTGAGAAGCAAGATCCTTTTCACTCTCATGATGATCGCTGTGTACCGTATTGGTTCACATATCGTGCTTCCAGGTATCGATCCTATTAAGCTCGAACTCAACCAGGCGCAGGAAGGCAATGGTATCCTCGACCTTATCAATACGTTTGCCGGTGGAGCCTTTAATATGGCCTCCATCTTCGCACTTGGTATCATGCCATATATCTCCGCTTCGATCTTCATGCAGCTAATGACGGTGCTAGTACCGAAGTTTCAGAAGATGCAGAAGGAAGGAGATAGCGGCCGTAAGAAAATCAACCAGATGACCCGTTACCTCACAGTAGCGGTAACCATTTTACAGGCATCTGCCTATGTCACCTATTTGAGGCAGACGTCCGCAGGGGCGATCATTCCGGGTTTTTCAGATTCCTATTTCTGGCTGACTACGGTAATCGTACTTACAGCAGGTACACTCTTCGTGATGTGGATGGGTGAGAAGATCACAGACAAGGGTCTCGGAAACGGAACTTCACTCATTATCATGATTGGTATCCTTGCCCGTTTACCTCAATCATTCTTACAGGAGTTGACGGCTAAGTCTACACGTACCGGTCTAATCTTGATATTCATCGTTGAAATCGCCGTGCTGATCGCAATCATCCTCGGATGTATACTGTTGATACAGGGGGTCCGAAAGGTGCCGGTCAACTATGCTAAACAGATCGTAGGCAACCGCCAGTTTGGTGGTGCCCGCCAGTTTCTTCCATTGAAGGTGAACAGTGCGGGTGTAATGCCAATCATCTTCGCCCAGGCGATCATGTTCCTCCCAACACTATTCACACTTGGTAAACCAAACGATATATCTCGAATGTTCGGCGATCACCAGAATCCCTGGTATATGCTCGTGTATTCCGTGGTGGTCATCGGTTTTACCTTCCTGTATACGGCTCTTATATTTAATCCGAAGCAGATTGCGGAGAATCTTAAGCAGAACAATGGATTCATTCCTGGTGTCAAGCCTGGCCAGCCTACCGCTGACTATATCGGTACGGTAATGGACAGGATCACGTTGCCAGGTGCGATATTACTGGCCTTTGTCGGAATTCTCCCCGGTATCATCCAGGGATTGTTCGGCATGACGCAAGGCTTCTCAACATTCTTCGGTGGTACATCATTGTTGATCATGGTGGGTGTTATCCTTGACACGCTCCAGCAGATCGAAACACAATTATTGATGCGCCAGTACGATGGATTGATGAAGAGCGGACGTATCCAGGGAAGACAGACGCCTTCGGCAGTACAGTTATAACTTACCCGGAAAGATATTATCCCAAAACCTGGTTAGCTATGCTTGCCGGGTTTTATTTTTAGAAGAATTGGAGGGAGCTCCAGTCAACTGCCTATGAATCCCAGTTAGAATTGACTAATTTTCGAACTAAGCATATGATGATTCTTAAAACAGATGACCAGGTAGAAATGATGCGGCAAAGTGCCTTGCTCGTCAGCAAGACGCTTGCTGAAGTGGCCAGGGACCTTAGACCCGGTGTTACTACATTGGCAATTGATAAAAGGATTGGAGAATTCGTTCGTGATCATCATGCAGTTCCATCTTTCCTGCATTATAGAGGCTATGCCTTCAATTCATGTATTTCTGTAAACGATGTTGTCGTTCATGGTCTTCCCAATGAAGGTGAGCTCAGGGAAGGGGATATCGTATCGATCGACATCGGCGTAATCCTCGATGGATGGCATGGCGACCATGCCTATACATTCTCCATCGGCGATCCGGGTAAGGACGTGATGAAGCTGATTAACGTGACTAAAGAATCATTATATAAAGGAATTGAGAAAGCCATTGCCGGCAATCGCATAGGTGACATCGCATTTGCCATCCAGGAGCATACTGAGAAGAAGCACGGCTATGGTGTGGTGAAGGAACTGGTAGGCCATGGCCTCGGGAAGAATATGCACGAGGATCCGCAGGTGCCTAACTATGGCAAGCGAGGAAGCGGTCCCAAGCTCAAAGAAGGCCTCGTTCTCGCCATCGAGCCCATGATCAATATGGGTAAGAGAGACGTCTACACCGAAGAGGATGGGTGGACTGTGCGAACCAAGGATGGCAAGCCCTCCGTACACTTCGAACATGATGTATGCATAAGGAAGACGAAGGCGGATGTCTTATCAGACTACTCCATCATTGAAAAGGCAGAGGCGGCAAATGCTAATCTCTGGACCATTTCCCGCAAAGACACAAAAATTCCCCACGAAGCTTAGATTTCTCGCCAAGACGCAAAGATTCGCAAAGGCGCAAAGAGAGTCGGAAAAAAGAGCGTCCTTCAACCTGACTCGAATTTATCCTTTGCGGCTTTGCGAATCTTTGCGTCTTGGCGTGAAACCTATGTTTCTTTGTGCTACAAATAATTCTGTTGTCAACAAACATCATCATCATCGGCGGAGGCGCCGCCGGCTTCTTCTGCGCCATCAACGCAGCGCGAATGAATCCTGCATTGCGGGTGACCCTAGTTGAAAAGAGTAGTAAACTCTTATCCAAAGTAAAAGTGAGCGGTGGTGGCAGATGCAATGTGACGCATGCCTGTTTTGACATTGCCGATATGAGCAGGAAGTATCCCCGCGGTGGCAATTTTGTAAAGAAAACATTTCATCAATTCTTCACTACTGATACAATCGAATGGTTTAGGGAAAGAGGGGTGGAGTTGAAGACGGAATCCGATGGCAGGATGTTTCCAACTACTGAATCATCACAGACGATCATCGATTGCCTGATGAGAGAAGCGAGTCGCCATGGCATCAACATCATGATGAATTCAGAAGTGAAGAAAGTGGAGAAGGATGGCGAAGAGTTTGAGATTCATCTTAGCGATAACAGAATGTTGAAAGCACAGGCAATTTGCATTGCCAGCGGAGGATATCCGAAGTCCGCCATGTTCGATTGGGTGAAAGCTATCGGGCACACAATTGAAGATCCCGTGCCTTCGCTTTTTACTTTTAATATTCCTCGCCATCCGATTACTCAACTGATGGGAATTAGTGTAGAGAAAGCTAGGGTGAAAATCTCGGGCTCGAAGCTTGAACAGGAAGGTCCCCTGTTGATTACGCATTGGGGACTTAGCGGACCCGCGGTACTTCGGTTAAGCGCATGGGGCGCCAGGGAATTGAAAGATAGGGGATGGGAATTCGGTATCATCGTGAATTGGCTCCCTGAACTCAACGAACAAACCCTTCGCGAGAAAATGCAGACTTTACGAATTACACTCGCTACGCAGAAGATTATTAATCGTAACCCATTCTACCTGCCTCAACGCCTGTGGGAATTCTTCGTCACTCTTGCGGGTATTAAAGAGGATACAAGATGGGCCGAGTTACCTGCACGCGAACAGAACAATCTCATTAAGAATCTTTGTGCGATGGAGTTTTCGGTAAAGGGCAAAACCACGTTCAAGGAGGAGTTCGTGACTGCGGGAGGTATACGTCTCGCAGAAGTCGATGCCAATACAATGATGAGTAAAAAAATGCCACGAATTTTCTTCGCAGGTGAGATACTTGATGTAGATGGGATTACGGGCGGTTTCAACTTCCAGCACGCATGGACGAGTGGATTCATCGCAGCCTTGAACATAGCCGCGATAAAATGATTATCTATCCAATTGAGGCTTCAGCCGTACATACGCCCAGGCCATGAGCGGAGCCACCAGTATGATCAAGAAACTAAGCGGGGATTTCGTGAAAGAATATGCAATTATTGAAAGTGCAACCAGGTATGCCGGGTATAGAAAAAGCAATAGTGCGGTTACCACCGAATCATAATGATCATTATGACGCGTCCACGACAACGTTAGATATTTCACAGGTAGATACATTGGTGCATGAATTAATAGGCCAAGCATCGCAGGGATGAAAAAGAATATCCACTCAGTCGTCGAAGGCGACAGTTGTAGAAGCCGTCGCTGTTTTTCCTTATCCTTTTTATCGATCTCAAACACTAGTTGGCCCAATTGGTCTTCCAGCAATTGGTTGAACGCCTGGTAACGCGTTCCTTCGGGCAAGGTGAGGTCTACCTCGTTGCTGTTAATGAAGGTGCCGAAATTGATGAACAGGTTTTTTCCGAATCTTCTAAACGAACTATAGTTTATTCCAACCGGCAACACACGCAGTGGTATCTCGGAACCCCAGGCCGCCATCGTGAGTCGCGCCGTTCCTTTTTTCAATGGCCGAAGATGCCACTCATTAATGCACCGGCCTTCGCTGAAAATGATAACGATGCCGTCCTGCCTGAAGATGCGGAGGCATTCGTCGAAAGTCTCATAGTTTGAGCTAAGGTTTTCGACACCTTCGCTGGTGCGATAGACGGGAAGAAGATGAAGTCGGGTAAGGAATTTGTTGGCTGCCGGATTTTTGAATACATCACCCCGTGCGAGCGAATAAAGCGGTTGTTCAAAAATCGTGTCGAGTATTACGCCATCCAGGAAGGAATTAGGATGGTTGCAGGCCAATAAGATGGGACCCTTTTCATTGAGCATTTCCGGAATATTCACAACAATCCTGCGACAAAAGACCTTGATCGCCAATCTCACCACCCTTTTTAGAATCCCGTATAGCAAGGAAATTTTAGTGAATATAGTGATGTCTGGTTGATTGGGTTGATTGGGTTGATTGGGTTGATTAGTTCGCCCAGATGCGTGTTCACACACATTCGGGTGACCCGATTGGGCAGGCCTTTTCAACTTAATCAACCCAATCAACTTATTCAACTATTTTCCCTGTATTTAATGAAAAATCTAAATCTTTGTCCTCATGCGGCTGATGCAGCTTTCCAATCATTCACCAATGAATTCCGGTAAAATGGCCGGCCTCTTCGTGTTACTCACATTATTCGTCAGCGCATCTTACTCGCAATCCAACAATCGTTCAAAAAAAAATCCCGTTGTTGACCCATACCCCGCAACGATCGTAAAGATCGGTGATCATTTACGCATCTTTAATGATACGACTAAGGGCACCTCATACCACCTCGCCGTGTGCGCTGATGTGCCCGACAATAGTAAGCCATTGAAAGTGGCTTATCAACAGGAGACGGGCCATGTGTTTATTATCCTTCGAAAAGTTATTAAAGAAGGAGACACACTAAGCAGGGTGTTTGGGTTCTACCCAATGGGAGGACTTCAAACGCTGCTATTCAAGAAAACGAGAAGCGTGATCAAAGACAATAGCCATCGCGAGTACGATGTTGGGATTAGCCGCGAGCTTTCAGCACAACAATTCGATACGATTGTTGCCACCGCGATTTCGCTGGCAGACAGGAAGTATCACATGAACAGGTACAACTGCTATGACTATGCTCTCGGCATTTTTAATTCGGTAGCGGGCGCTTCACCGCTGCCGATCGTCCATGTGCGCTTTCCGTTCATTTTCGGCAGAGGAGGCTCGCCGTGCTCTATCTATCGCAGCTTTGGAGAATTGGCTGGCAATGGGTCTGTCTGGGCGTCTCATATCGAGTTTGCGGATAGGACGGCACCTATTAGTTCAGCCTTTCGATCGAAGAAGGCTGAATATTATTGATTTTCAATATTTTGGGAATAGGCGTTGCTAAAAAAAGCCCGTCCAACCTGCCCGAATCAGCCTGATTTTATGCTATCTTTGCTGCCCCGAATTAAAACCTTCGGGATAATTATCATGTTTGAAAAATTGATTCAAAAAAACTTAAACGCTGATGTACAGGAGTCTGCTACTGCCGAAAACGCAGAAGCAACTACAGCGACAAAAAATCCACCCGTACAGACCGCGCACGACGATTTCGACTGGAGCGTGGACAAACGTAATGTAACATCGTACAACAAAGAAGAGAAAGAGAAGTACGACAAGGTTTATGAGAACACCTTCGTTCAGCTGAACGATGGCGAATTGATGAAGGGAATTGTTGTAGGCCTCACGAAGACGGATGTTGTTTTAAACATTGGTTTCAAAAGTGATGGTCTAATCTCTCTCAACGAATTCCGCGATCTTCCTAACCTCAAAGTAGGAGACGAAGTCGAAGTAATGATCGTTGAGAAAGAAGACAGGGCAGGTCACCTTAACCTCAGCCGCAGGCAAGCCCGCATTACACGCGCCTGGGAGAAGATTGTTGAAGTTCATAAGACTGGTGAAGTGATCACAGGTATCGTTACCAGCAAAACCAAGGGTGGTCTTATCGTGGATGTTTTCGGTATGGAAACGTTCTTACCAGGTTCACAGATCGATGTGAAGCCGGTAACAGATTACGACCAGTTCGTTGGAAAGACGATGGAGTTCAAGGTTGTCAAGATCAACGAAACCATCAAGAATGCCGTTGTTTCACACAAGGCACTTATAGAAAGCGATATCGAAGCACAACGTGCCGAGATCATGAGCAAACTCGAGAAAGGACAGGTATTGGAAGGTACAGTGAAGAACATCACAGACTTCGGTGCTTTCATGGACCTGGGCGGACTCGACGGATTGCTTTACATCACCGACATTTCATGGGGAAGAATCTCGCATCCTAGCGAGGTACTGAAGATGGATCAGAAGATTAATGTCGTTGTTCTCGATTTCGATGATGAGAAGAAACGTATCAGTCTTGGTCTGAAACAATTGACGCCGCATCCATGGGATGTCCTTGCAGAGAATATCTCTGAAGGCAATATTGTGAAGGGCAAGGTTGTCAATATTGAAGATTATGGCGCATTCCTCGAGATCATGCCTGGTGTTGAAGGCCTCGTTCACGTGAGTGAAATCACTTGGGCTAACACGCCAATCAATGCTAAGGAATTCTTCAAACTCGGTGACGAGCATGAAGCTAAGATCGTGACCCTCGATAAGGGCAGCCGTAAGATGAGTTTGTCTATTAAACAACTTTCACCTGATCCTTGGAACGATATCGAAGTGAAGTTCGCTGAAGGAAGCCGTCACACGGGTCTTGTCAAGAACATCACCAACTATGGTGTGTTTGTTGAGCTTGCTCCTGGCATCGGTGGAATGATTCACATCAGCGACCTTAGCTGGTTGAAGCGCTTCAATCATCCAAGTGAATACACCAAGGTTGGTGCAAACATCGAAGTGGTGATCATGGGTATCGACAAGGACAACCGCAAATTGCAACTCGGACATAAACAATTGGAAGAAGATCCCTGGAATACACTGCAGGACACGTTTGCCATCGGGACTATCCATGATGGAACGGTGAGCCGCAGGGATGATAAGGGCGCTATCGTACAATTACCATATGGACTTGAAGGCTTCGCTCCAAACCGTCACCTTTCGAAGGAAGATGGCAAGAGCATTGGTGCCGACGAAACTGCACAATTCATGGTGATCGAGTTCGATCGCAATGAAAAGCGCATCGTAGTATCGCATACACGCATCTGGGAGCAGTCGCAGGTTGAAGAGAAGGAAGCTGCGAAGAAAGAAGCCAGGGTTGATGCAGATAAGACGAAAAAAGCCGTTAAGACTATCCAGAATAAAGTCGAGAAAGCGACACTTGGAGATCTTGGAGTATTAGCCGATTTGAAGAAGAAAATGGAAAGCGGTGATACTGAAGAATCAAAAGATTCCAAGCCAGCAGAATAAATAGTTATCGTAAGTTTACGACTCAAGTCTCCCAATTTTGGGAGACTTTTTTATTGCAATCATTTGGATTTTTATAAATCGTGTGTATCTTGTGTTACCATTCCAGGACAACCCTCCATCCGTACATCCTATCAATGCCCACACTTGTCCATCGTTTCCTGTTAACCATTTATTAGTTCCACCATTTTTGAAAAGCTTTAAGGTTTTCTGCTGACCATTTCGCAGGACTCCACCAGTATCGTTTGATAAATTCCGAACCCTTAGAAATTTATCTAAACCTTAAAGCATACTCATGAAGCAATTCTTCACCCTAATGATGATTGTGTTGTCTATGACAGCATACTCTCAGTCCGTAACAATTACGGAAACATTTCCCACAAACGAATTTAATAACACAGGCGCCGCGGGCCTATCCGGTAACTATAATGGTAACCTCAATGGGTGGTCATTAAAGTCGACAGGAAGTTCTATTATCGAAGTAGACAACGCACCAGGTGGTGGATATACAAGGGCATTGCGTTTCGCTTCCGGTACTGGCGGTACTAACAACCCACGGGTTGATACGGCAACATCGCCAAATCTTAACCTGGGTGCTGGTTCCTGCGCTGTAAGCAACCTTGATTTCACCTTCGACTGGTATGTCGAAACAGGAGAGGGCGGCAACTTCGAAGTTGAACTCGCTTTCAGCGGCAATGGTGGCACGACCTGGACTAGTGTATGGACAAATACAGTGCTTCCAAACAACGATGAATGGAACACAGTGACTGTGTTAGGTGGTATTCCGAATATTAATTCATACTGGACAGGTGCGGATTTCAAGTTCCGGTTGACTGCACGAAGGAGTTCGGGTAGTACCAGTCGCGAAGTATGGTTCGACAACTTCCGCGTTCTTGCAACAGCTGCTGGTTCAGATATTCCCAGTTTCTCAAGCATTCCCGTCCTCGTACAAGGTGTAGCGCTGCAACCAGGTGCCGTTTATCTGTACCAGAATGTTGTGTCAGCGCCGGAGACATTGGATGCGCTTGTAAAGATTGAGGTTGACAGCAATGCTCACGTTACGCTTCTGGATAATAACGTTCCCAACGCAGATCGTTTCCAACCTAGGGTTGCCAACGATGGTACCCTTGGTAATGGGTCAGAGACGTCTGACAAGGGATGGGTTCAATTTAGCATCACTTTTATTAAGGATAATTCTTACCAGGAGAACATGCCGCTCACTGACGCGGATGATACCTATACATCACAGAGCCTGAATGGACTTCGCTACCAGCACTTCGATGTGGATGGATTCGACAATGGCTCCGGTTATTTCCGCGAAACAGGTTGGATATCCAGCCCAGCATCTATGTTGGTCAATTCACCGAGCGACATCCAGGATGGTGGAACGATCACGACAGGAGGATATACATGGAGAACGATGCTTGGTGAGACTAGTGAGCACACGGGTCTGTCGAGTGACCTCGATGTTACATTCACTGCAACCTTCGGCCCTGTAGCGGTTATAAGATTCCGGCTTGGTTTCGAATTCGTGAAAGGCAGCGGTGGATCGATAACGGCCGACCGCGAGTACGCTACAGTATTCAACTGCCTGAGCTATCCTCAGCAGAGCACACTTCCGGTTAAGCTGATAAGCTTCACGGGTAGCTATCGCAACGAAGCAACGTTGCTGAACTGGGAGACCAACAACGAACTTAACTTCGATCGCTTCGAAGTAGAACGTAGCAGCAATGGTGGTACTTATACAAGGATTGGTATCAAGCCTTCAACGTCGACGTCAATGAGTTCCCGCCAGATGTATTCATTCCCTGATGACCTGTCAGCAGTATCGGGTAACGTATTCTACTACAGGTTGAAGATGATAGATACAGATGGACAGTTTAAGTACAGCAATGTGATCATGATTAAGAAGGATGCGAAAAGTCTCAATGGTATCGTCCTCAATCCTAACCCTGTTGTCAATGGCATGGCTACGGTGCGATTCTCTGCATCGGCTAACAACGCCGTTAACTTCAAGGTAATCGATATGGGAGGAAAAGTAGTGTTGCAGCAGCAAAGCAAAGTTTACACAGGTAACAATAGCATTTCACTCAATAACCTTGACCGCCTTCAACCCGGAGTATACGTGCTCCAGGTGGCGAATGGAGAAGAAATAACGACGATTAAGTTTAACATCGGCAGATAATATTAAAGTTCGGTTCAGCTGATTTATTTATGCTCAAGGTTTGCAGCTGACAAGGGCCTCCTTTCTAGGAGGCTTTTTTGTGTTCGGCACTTTCGGGGCTCATGGTGGCCCCCCGCTCCCGCGCTGTTTCTCGCTCTGTTCCTGTTTTCTATTCCTGTTTCTGTTTTCTGTTCCTGTTTCTGTTTCTCGATCTAAACAAGACAGAAACAGGAACAGAAATTGAAACGGGAATAAAGACTGGAACAGAAACAGGAACAGGAACAGAAACAGGAACAGGAACAGAAAACAGAAACAGAAAACAGAAACAGAGCGAGAAACAGAGCGAGAAACAGAGCGGGAGCGAGGGACAGAAACAGGAACAGGAACAGAGCGAGAAACAGAGCGGGAGCGAGGGACCCTTCCGAATATTCAACAGTCTTGAATATTCACCACTCTTCCCTACAAATGCCTAATTTAGAAACATCATTCCCGGATAAAACTGTCAGCATGAGTTCGATTGGACAAAGGTTAAGGCATTTCAACCTGGTGCGGAAACTGGTTTACGTCGTAGTAGGTCTTGTTTCCTACCCAGGCCTGGCAATCATCAACAAGCTCCGAATTTCGGGTACCGAGAACATAAAGGACCTCCCGAGACACAACGTGCTTTTCGTCAGCAACCACCAGACCTATTTCGCTGATGTGATTGCCTTCCTGCATATTTTCTCTTCAGTCAAATGGGGGAAACTCAATCGTCTTGGTGTGCCATACTATCTAATAAACCCTTTCACACGTGTAAACTATGTTGCTGCAGAAGAGACGATGAAGGGTAGCTGGATAAGCCGATTGTTCGCGCTTGCAGGTGCACTTACCGTGAAGAGAACATGGCGCCCCGAAGGTACCGAGGTGAGGAAAGGACTCGATCCTTCAGACACGCGTAAAGTGACGAGGGCGTTAGAGAAGAATTGGGTAATCACGTTTCCGCAAGGGACCACAAAGCCGTTTGCACCAGGAAGAAAGGGGACGGCATTGATTATAAAGCAAAACAAACCAATCGTTATTCCAGTAGTCATAAATGGATTCTGGCGTGCCTTCAACAAGAAGGGATTAAAATTGATGAAGAAGGGTTCAATCTTATCTGTGACATTCAAGCCACCGATGACAATCGATTATGATCTGCCTTCAGAGACGATCACTGCTCAACTTATGGATGCTATTGAACAGAGCAAGGCTTACATGATGAAAAGTTCGGTCGATAGACAAGAAGTTTAATGGTTAAGGGTTTAATGGATTAAGGGTTCTTCATTACTGTATAGTTATTCCTGCTATAGAAACCCTTAAACTTTTAAACCATTAAACTCTTAGACTCTACGCTAAAGACCGTCTTCCTATCTTTACACCTCCATCTATAGAACATGAAACAGAAACCGGTCACCATTAAGGAAATCGCCACGAGATTAAATGTCTCCGTGTCGACTATCTCGCGGGCGCTGCATGATCACCCGAGTATCGGGTTGAGCATGCGCCAACAGGTTAAGCAGCTGGCGAAGGAGTTGAACTATGAACCAAACCAGGCTGCGATTTCATTCAAGCAAGGCAAGACATTTACCATTGGTGTAATACTGCCGAATCTCGGTGAGGAATTCTTTTCGATGGCTATCAATGGCATCGAGGACATTGCTACGCAAAATAAATACACGGTGCTGATCGGTCAGTCTCATGATGATTTGGAAAGAGAGAAGCTAATCACAGATACTATGAGGAAGCACCGGGTGGATGGATTAATAGTGTCGCTCTCGAAGGCGACGGTTAGTTACGAGCATTTCGAGCAGTTGGAACAGTATTCAATACCGGTAGTGTTTTTCGATAGGGTGCCGAATACAGACGACACGTATTGCGTATCGTGCAATCTGAGGGATAGCTCGGTGAAGCTGGTTGATTGGCTAGTGGCCCAGGGACATACGAAGATTGGATTTATAAAAGGACCGGATACGATGCTCCCTTCGCAGGAGCGACTTGACGGGTTCTACGAGGGGTTGCGAAAGAACAAAATTCCGGTGAAGGATTCGTATATCGTACAGACGGATCTGAAGCAGGAACAGACGGAGGAGGCGATGTCGAAACTTTTGGGACAGGAGGATAGGCCGACAGCAGTAATTGCTTTTAATGATTATGTGGCGCTCGAAGCGATACGCTATGCGCGTAACCAAGGGCTTGTGGTCAATAAGGATATCTGTTTCGTTAGCTATGCGAACCTGCCTGTGACGAGTTACCTCGATGCGCCGCCGATAGCGTCGGTGGAGCAGTTTCCATATGAACAGGCGGAAAAAGCGACGACTATCTTGTTTCAGTTAATCAACAAGAAGGAACCGGTTGAAAACATTCAGAAGAAGGTGGTTTTGGACAGTAAGGTGATTGTGAATACAGTCACTTAATTTTTCTTCCAAAGTATTCAAGATCAATTTTTTTCTTTTATCTCCGGCGCTTATTTTTGCGCCGGAGAGATGGCAGAGCGGTCGAATGCGGCGGTCTTGAAAACCGTTGAGGTGAAAGCCTCCGGGGGTTCGAATCCCTCTCTCTCCGCAAACCTTGATAATCAACTATCAAGGTTTTTTTATTTAAAATGATCCCAACATCATATCAATCTTATCGAACAATTCACCCACACCTATAGATGCCCAGATAATAAAAAGTCCCAGTGCAATCTTCGCAATCAGCGGAATAGCAAAGCCCGTCAACCTCTTGAAGAAGGTGTTAACAGGGGGATAGAATACGAATGATAGGAGAATTAGGAAGATTCCAAAGCCCTGGTCGTTTCCCCAGAAGGTATTCACTACCCCGACTGCGAAGACCGCTATCCCGAATATCCATCCGATGACGTCGAATACGATTGAATTGTTATTTGTCATTACTTGCGATTTGCTGTTCATGATTATTTACTTTAAAGTTGAACTAAAATGTGTGTTTAAAAGCACTTTGTAGTACAAAGCTAATGAACTCACTTTGTATTTCAAAGTAAAATCGAAGAATTTTTCCAAGAGTCCTTTGTGAGTGGTCAGTGGTCAGCGATTCCCACAGAGCCGACTTTCTCCTAGTAAATGGAAAGATTAAATGTAAACAACCCACTGACCATTGACCACTGACTATTAACTACTGACTATTGACCGCTGACTCATGGGTCAGGATGCTTCAGGATGACCACACCCCATTATTTGCTTAACATCGCTCCTGCCTTTCACTATGGAGGCCAATTGCTTGTTCACCAATATGGAATTTAAAATGCCTATCAATATTCCACGTTTTTTTTTACTTGCGTGCTTGCTTTTGAGCATGGTGAGTCATTCCCAGCGTAGCAAATACAACTTCAACAGCGATTGGAAGGTATTCAAAGGTGATCAGGCCGGTGCGGAACAGCCTAGTTTCGATGACGCAACCTGGAAGGCAGTCACGCTTCCCTACGCATGGAACGAAGACGAGGCCTTTCGCAGAGACATTCGCGATCTCTCTACAGGAATCGCCTGGTATCGAAAGAAATTCAAACTCCCCGCAACCGCAAAAGGCCAGAAGATATTCCTCGAGTTTGAAGGCATCAGGCAGGCCGGCGATTTCTATCTGAACGGCAAACACATCGGCCTCCATGAGAATGGCGTCACCGCTTTCGGTTTCGATGTAACTGATTTTATCAACTACGACCGGGAGAATATCGTTGCTGCCAGGATCGATAACAGTTGGGATTATCGTGAGAAAGCCACGAACCAGAAGTACCAATGGGAGGACAAGAACTTCAATGCTAATTATGGTGGCATCAATAAGAACGTATTCCTTCATATTACCGGGCATGTCTACCAGACGCTTCCTTTGCTCACCGCACTCAATACTACAGGTGTCTATGTATATGGAAGTGGGTACAACATCCCACAGCGTTCAGCCATGATCAATGCAGAATCTGAAGTCCGGAACGATAGCAAGAATCCCCAGTCGTTTTCGTACGAGGTAATTATTAAAGACATCAATAACCGCATCGTTAAAACTTTCATCGGTGGCCAAACCACTGTGCAACCACGTGCTGCTGTAACGGTGAAAGCATCTTCCGTTGTGACCAACCTCAATTTCTGGAGTTGGGGCTACGGCTATCTCTATGATGTGCAAACCATACTGAAGCAGAATGGCAAACCCGTCGACATAGTGACCACACGCACGGGCTTTCGTAAGACCGCCTTCAAGGATGGAATGATCTATTTGAATGACCGCGTCATCATGATTCATGGCTATGCCCAGCGTACTTCGAACGAGTGGCCATCCATAGGACTATCAGTTCCGGCGTGGCTGAGCGATTATAGTAATGGCCTCATGGTAAAAAGTGGAGGTAACCTCGTTCGCTGGATGCACATCACACCATGGAAACAGGACATAGAGAGTTGCGATCGCGTTGGTCTCATGCAGGCAATGCCTGCAGGTGACGCAGAAGCCGATGTGACCGGTACTCGATGGGAACAACGAAAGTCAGTCATGCGAGATGCGATTGTTTACGGTCGCAATAATCCCAGCATCATCTTTTACGAATGTGGCAACGAAAACATCAGCGAATCTCACATGATAGAGATGAAGGCCCTACGTGATAAGTATGATCCACTTGGTGGACGTGCGATCGGTTCGCGTGAAATGTTAAATAGTAAGTCAGCCGAGTATGGGGGCGAAATGCTCTATACGAATAAGAGCGCTCATATTCCCATGTGGGCAATGGAATATTCAAGAGATGAAGGCCTTCGCAAGTATTGGGATAATTACTCGCCACCTTATCATAAAGATGGGGAAGGACCTTTGCACAACAACCAGGATGCGTCGGCTTACAACCGCAACATGGAAAGCCATGCTATTGAGAATGTCAGGAGATGGAACGAATTCTGGAAAGAGAGACCCGGTACTGGTCAGCGTGTAAGCGCAGGCGGTGTAAACATTGTTTTTTCCGAAACGAACACGCATCATCGAGGTGCGGAGAACTACCGGAGAAGCGGCGAGGTGGATGCACTTCGCATTACCAAGGAAAATTATCATGCCCATAAGGTGATGTGGGATGGTTGGGTGGAACCGGAGCGACCTGGCATTCATATCATAGGTCATTGGAATTATGAAAAAGGTGTCAGGAAGAATATTTATGTGATCTCTTCCTCAGAAAAGGTGGAATTGAAGATAAATGGTAAATCGAAAGGGTATGGTGAGAAGAGCGATGGGTTCGTTTTTACTTTCAAGGACATCATCTGGGAACCAGGAACCATTAGCGCTACGGGTTTTGATTCCAAGGGAGTAAAAAAATCTCAAGCACAGAAGATCACTACGGGCAAGCCAGTGGCATTGCGACTGACGAGCATAAAAAGCCCAAAGCAATTCACTGCCGATGGTCACGACCTTGCCCTAATTGAAGTGGAAGTGATAGATGCAAAAGGCAACCGCGTGCCCACCGCGTTGAACATGATCAACTTCAAAATGACAGGACCGGCAGAATGGCGTGGTGGGATGGCCCAGGGAGATAGTAATTATACACTCACTAAAACATTTCCTGTTGAGGGCGGTGTGAATCGTGCGCTTATTCGATCGACTACCAGGCCTGGTGCCGTGGCAATCACCGTATATGCAAATGGCCTGAAGCCTGCGACGTTGACTATTGTAAGCAAACCTTTCACGTCGAATGGAGGCCTTGCAAGGGTACTACCTTCGGACGGGTTGCCCGTTTCCCTAGAGAGAGGCCCTACACCAACTACACCATCATTCAAAGTGTCAAGGAAAGCCATTCGGATAATCAGGGCGACTGCTGGTGCCAATAGTGATTCGGCGTTTGCAAGTTATGATGACAACGAGTTGACCGACTGGGTAAATGATGGAATCCTGTCAACTGCCTGGGTAGAATATGAGTTGGAGCGCGAGGCGCCGATCAGCGAGGTAACCTTGAAGCTAAATAATTTCCGTTCTCGCAGCTATCCTCTTCGTATCTCCGTCGATGGCGAGCAGGTATTTTCCGACACCACTCAACGAAGTCTTGGTTATGTTACATTGACATTTCCACCACGGAAGGGGAGGAAGGTAAAAATCGAACTCACCAATACCAGCCAAACCGCAGGCGAACAAATGGTCGAGGTATCGGGAAAGAAACTGGATGATGGGGTTGTGAGAGATGATTCGAAGTCGAAGGGGAGGTTGAGTATGATTGAAGTGGAGATTTATGAGAGGGTGGTTGATTGAGTTGATTAAGTTGATTGCGTTGATTAAGTAACGCAGATACAATCAAAACAACTTAATCAACCCAATCAACTTAATCAACTCAATCAACTCAATCAACCACCCTCACTCCCTCACCTCATACTCCCAATACAACTTATTCTTCACCGGCTGCTTCGGCAAGTTCTTCCATGCTTTGGCCTTAGAGAATCCATCGTCCATTCTTATGATTCGGTTTTTGCTTCGTTTCTTCAACTCTTTGTAAAGATTCACTGCTGGCATCTGCCATCCCTTACCAAAATTCACCATCGGATCCGATTTTTCTGTAGGGATCATTACCACTAGATCTTCATGAGTCATATTGTTTAAACCCTCCGCTAACGTTGAATTGTGACTACCGTGATGGCCTGTCTTGTACAAGACGGTATTATTCATCAACGTGAGCCAGTTGAAATCTGCCGGTTTCTTCTTCCATTTGATCTCCCGCCATGATCGCCAGTTACCAGCTTGCGCATCAGCTGCAAACAGCAGTACTTTTCCAGTCTTTACAATTTCAAACGCCAACACCAAGCTACTGTTGTTCGTAAATCCATCCAACCATAAAGCCAGTTGCTCAGCCTGGTTGATCCAATCGAGTTCTATCTGTCTCCAACGATCTCTTTTGTAAACGGATTCAACTGAATTCAAGTTCCTTGAATTAAAATAGGGCTCATCGAAAGGAAATGGTTCGTCCGAGTTTTTAGCTTTTGTCTTGCCTGTGAGTTTCTTCATGGCATGCAGCAAGTTTTCCGCCGTAGCACCTTTCGCTGCCAAATGATGGTCAAATGTCTCATCCTTTCTTGGTTCTTTCTTATAAAGATGATCTTCTTTCTTGGGAGGCCCAAGAACGTAAACTTTCACAGCGCCACCAGTGATACCCGGCAAGTTGAATATATCTCCCGGCGACAGGTATTCTGGTTTCTTCCTTCCCATTTTTTGCAGGATCTCTCTCGCCCGCGCCGGTACGTCTGCTGGTAATTTATTCGTCTTGGCATTGAACCTGTCATTGGGGGTAACTCCAAAGAACCCAAGAAGGCTATTCACGCGTTTCTTAGTTTTTTCGCCGCCAACGAAGAACGTCTTATTCAGTTCCTTACTGACATGCCTTAGGTTAGTAAGAAAATTATTATAGTCCTTCCCAATTTTGCGCGCCTTTTTGTTTTCGGGATCATCCAACCACGATAACCAGATCTGCTCCGGCTTTACTTGCTTCTTGAAGATTTGTTCTGCATGTAGAAATCCCGATAGATGATCGTTGTGCTGATGAGTGCCGACTATTACGTCCAGTTTATCGCCTGCTATTTGTGTCTTTATATCGGCGGCAATTTGGTTAAGACGAGCTTTGGATGTCGTCTTATTCCAATAGGAACCGCAATCGATAAGCACATGCGTCTTTTCCTGGCCATTGGTGAAGCGGAGTAGGAAGCAATCACCTAATTCACCTATTCTGTACATTTTGACATTTACTGAGACTGGCATTTTATAAAAATTTGTGTTAATGAGAGTGGAGGTGTTGAAAATTGACCGAAACACTTTTTCGAGGGTCATCATATGCCGACATAGGCATAGTGATGCCGGCACCGAGACCCAGTTGGTATTCTGCCTGTCTCAGTAACCTCGATTCTTTATCAAATTTCTTTCGAACTATGTACTGCAGCTTCATTTCATCATTCAGGATATTTACGATCATAGTGCAACCACTCCTGAATTTGAAGTTCTTATATTGACCCTTTTCGACTCTATGTGTTTGAGTGAGGCTAATAATAACCTGTTCCAATTGTCTGTCCTCACGCCCTAAGCGAAATGCATGCTTCACATTGTGCACTTCCAGTTTTAG
>JACMKU010000201.1 GCA_014379965.1 Chitinophagaceae bacterium | reverse complement strand
TCACTACTCACCATTCACTAAACTCACCTCTTAATCCCCAGCTTCTTCAACCACTTCCCCCCTGATTCCTTCTTGTAGTAACACTGTATCTTTTGAAGATCCTCATGACCATTCTTCACCAATATTGCTTCATAGTCTTTGAAAAGTTTAGCTATGGCCGGGTTGCCATTCATCTCGTATCTCGTCTGATGCCTTGATATTTTGGTAGGCTCGCGTAGCGAGTAACCACTGTAGTGGAAGACCAGCAAGGCTTGGCCATTGACCATCACCTTTTCTCCCGACTGCACAATCATCTTCTCATGAAAGTTCCAGTAGGCCACATTGCATCCTGGATGATCGACATTCAATACTTTCCTGAAATATAGCGGTGCGAAGTTGAGCCAATTCTGATCGCAGTTGAGGCCATCCTTCGGGCGTTCATATCCCTGGTCGATCATGCGATCCTTCCACCATTCGATCAGGGCCATTCCATCCTTATCATTCTTCACGGCGTAGAACCCCGCATTGTACATGCCCGTCTTCAATATGTCGTTCTCCGCCGGGCGGCGGCCATCTTTAGGAAACGGCTTCGTAATATGCGGGGTTATCAATATCGAATTCTCTTTTAATAATTCCTCAATCGGTGAGAGTGAAGCATGCACCATCATATCCGCATCAAGGTAAATGACATGGTCTGGCTGATATTCGTCCATCGCCCAACTCACGAAGTACGACTTGAGCGCGCAGTTCAATTCGAGCAGATTATATCTCTCATACATCTCTTGGAAGACAGGCAGATTCATCTCGTGCACCTCCAACAAGCGATGCGGTGAATACCCCGAGGTATCGATCCTTCCATCGATACGGTCGACGAGACCGATGACAACCTTGTAGTCAGGGTTGTGCTTTACCGCAGATTCTGCCAGCGCCTTGGCCTGGCCCAGGTAATTGATCGAACAGACAGTAACAATGATCTTCTTGCTCATACGGGATTTGATTTTTGAGCCAGTATTATGTTGTTGAGATACCAGTCTTGTCGCTTAGGCAACAACCAATGCTTGAACGAATACCAGCTATTCATTAGCCAATAGATGCCTGGTGCAATAGAAGAACGAAAGAACTTCGTCTTCCCCAGCAGCGGCACGGCAGGAATGAAGTGTTCACTCAAATACACCATTCGCATCTGCGAGATGGCAGTTGTGAAATCGCCGCTCTTATCGGTGGCGATGATCTTAAATCCGTGTTTTTCTAATAGATGTTTAAGTGCGAACCGAGTGTACCGCGCATAGTCGATGGGTACCTCGTGCTCATGCCAGACGAAAGGACAGGTGATCAGGATTTGTCCTGCCGGCTTCATCACCCTGTTGATCTCCGGCAATATCTCGTCAATATTGAAAATATGTTCAAACACTTCTGACGCGAATACGCTGTCGAAACTCTCATTCTCAAAAGGAAGTTTCCGGCCATCATAGTACACGTCCACATTTTCATTCACATGCGAATGACCTTCGCTATCGTAGTCGACGCCGAGGTAGCTGCTAACATTCGTGAATAGAGATTCATAAGGCTTGCTGCCGCAACCGAAGTCCATGAGCTTTCCCGTTAGCCGTGGAGCATACTCCTCTACTTTCCGCAGCAATGCCTGCCGGATAAAATAGAAGGGATTGTTTAATCCCGGACGAAAAGACTTTGGTACACTCTTGCTCATGTTGGGACTAAAGTTATTGACTCAGGTTTCTGTAAATGTCCAGGTATTTCTGTGCATTTGTATTCCAGTTGAAGTGAGTGGCCTGCTGCTCGATCGCTTCCGCGCGTCCATTCGCTTCATGATCCTTCATGCCGTTGTCGAACACTGACCGCATAGCCTCGGGATCGAAGTCAGTGAAATAATGGGCGACGTCACCGCCCACCTCGGGCAGACTCATCTTGTCGGAAAGAAATACTGGCTTTCCAAAATGCATGGCCTCTAATGGAGGCGCTCCAAATCCTTCAGCCAGCGACGGAAACATGAAAGCGCTGCAGTTTTTGTAATACCAGTACTTATTCTTCTCATCCACTGGTCCAATGAGTTTCACCCTATCTGCTACGTTCCAGCGCGCCGCCTCCGACCTTACCGTATCGGCATACTCGAAATTATTAAGCCCCGCGATGATGAGCTCGTAGTCATTGCCAACAAGCAATGATGGCAACACATGGAAGTTCTTCCGGGGCTGCACGAGACTTAACGAAAACAGGAACTGTCGCGCTGGACGGTAGTTCGGTTCGTCGAAACCAGGAAACTCGCTTACGGTATATCCATTATAAATAACTGAAGTCGGCGTCTTACCGAAATTTAGGTGTTGTCCTGCGAAGTCGAGTGCGTATTTCGAGATGCCTACTATGTGATCGGCTCGATCCGCGTTATGTTGCATCAGTTTCAGAGAGCGCTTGTTTCTTTTTTTATTGTCGGGATCCTCTACGAGGAAATTGACATCGTGAATCGTATATACCACCTTGGTCTTTCTGTTGAATGGACGATACTGCGAGATCCCTGTTGTGAGATGCCACACGTCGTACTTGCCGGTACCTGACTGGTAATGTTTATGCGAGCGCTTGTGCGCGACATATTTCGGCTTTGCTCCAAATAATCCGAATTTATCTTTTGGTAGGTAATAGGCGAATTGTTCGTTGTGCAGCGGCTGCAAGAGTAGGTGTTCCGCGAGTCTGCAGGAGAACGTGTATAACCCATTGTAGGGGTTATGCCGCAGGCGATGCAGATCAACGAGGTAATTCTTCATCGATGCAATTTAAAGCTAAAGGGGGAATTAGTTGATTGGTTGATTAAGTTGATTGGTTGATTAAGTTGATTGACGTTTTCTGAAATCAGTAGGGTGTTCGAGGCGGTTAATGACTTTGCCAATAAATGACTGTCACCCCGGGCTTGACCCGGGGCCTTTCTCTATACCGCGAAAAACGAAAAATAAAAAATCAAATGCTCGCCTCAAAAACACCGTGTTTATCATTCTCACTTACCATTGAAGCGAAAATAAATCACTACCCGACTGATCCTTTCTTGAATTCATTGATATAGAGAAAGGCCCCGGGTCAAGCCCGGGGTGACAGTCATTTAGAAGGTAAAGTCACTACCTACCTCGCGCACTCTACTTGTTTTTGCAAGACCTCCTCACTCCCACCCCTTCCCCAAATCCTCCAAACCCGGATTCACCTTCCGTATCATCGCAATCTTCCACTCCCGCTTCCAACTCTTTAACAGTTTCTCACGCGCGATGGCTTTAAGTATATCAGAAAAGTCTTCGTAATAAACAAGGAACTTGCATTTGTAGTCCGAAGTAAATTTGCTCTCCCCTTTCCTGTGCTCACGCACCCGTCTTATGAGATCGTTCGTTACGCCGATATAAAAGACCGTCCTGCCGAAGTTTGAAACGATGTACACCGAATAAGTCATGCCCAATAATAATTCCCGCTAATCAAGCGGCCTTGTGCCAAATACATCTCTTTTCCCGCTTTTTTCCCGAACTTGTACGCCATTTGCGTGTTGTTCTTCTATTACGCTTATCCCTGACTAGTTTATGAAAATATTATTGCACTATCTCAAGCCGCACAAGTGGCTGGTGGTTCTCGTGTTGACACTCGCGGCCATCAACATCGGTTTTTCGCTCGTCGATCCTATCCTTTTCGGTAAACTGATCAACCTCGCCAACGCCAAGGTGAATAACCCTACATCCGTCACCTGGGACCGTTTCTTCAATTCCTACTCATGGAACCAACCAGGAGTCTGGTTCGTTCTGATCCTTTCGATATCGGTGGCGATGATCAGCCGCATCGCTAAAAACTTCCAGGACTATTTCCTCAACGTCGTCATACAGAAGTTCGGCGCAAAAGTCTTTACCGATGGATTGCAACACGCCATGAAACTTCCGTACCAACAATTCGAAGACCAACGCAGTGGTGAAACGCTTTCCGTATTGACCAAGGTGAGATCCGACGTTGAGAAGTTCATGATCAACTTCATCAACATTCTTTTCGGTGTCATCGTGGGAATTCTTTTTGTCTTCATCTACGCCGCCCTCTTCATCCATTGGAGCGTTCCTGTCGCCTATCTCGTGGGTATCCTTGTATTAACAATGATCACTAATCGACTTAGCCGCAAGATCAAGACCATACAGAAAAATATCGTGGGGCAAACAACGGCCCTCGCGGGATCAACTACCGAATCGCTACGAAATATCGAACTCGTAAAAAGCCTTGGCCTCACGCACCAGGAAGTAGAACGGTTGAACAAGAACACCTATAAAATCCTCGGCCTCGAACTGACCAAGGTAAAACGCATACGCAGCATCAGCTTCATCCAGGGCACAATGGTAAATACCCTTCGCCAGGTGATCCTGTTCATTTTGATGTGGCTTATTTTCAAAGGCCAGATGGATGCAGGCCAGTTGGTAACGATGCAAATTTTCTCCTTTTTTGTCTTCGGTCCGCTGCAAGAGATTGGGAACATCATCCTCTCCTACCGCGAAGCGGAAGCCTCGCTCAATAATTTTCACAACCTCATGCAGAAAGAACCCGAAAAGGAACCGCTGCATCCAAAGCCGCTGGGCGATATTCAAACACTCTCCTTCCGTAACGTAGCATTCAAGCACCAGACTGCTTCGCAAAAGGCTATCAACAACATCAGCTTCGATGTTAAGGTGGGTGAGACCATTGCCTTCGTCGGACCAAGCGGTAGTGGTAAGTCCACGCTCATGAAACTTCTCGTCGGCCTGTACCGCCCACAAGAAGGAACCATACTTTATAACAACCTCGACGAGACTGAACTTCGATTCGATGACCTACGTAATCAGATCGGATTCGTAACCCAGGATACCAACCTATTCAGCGGCACGATAAAAGAGAACCTCTTATTCGTAAACCCAAGCGCTTCCGAAGCCGATGTGATGGACGCATTGAACAAGGCCGCCTGCCAGAACCTTCTGGTCCGGGCCGAGAAAGGACTCGATACGATGATCGGTGAAGGCGGTTTGAAATTATCCGGCGGAGAAAAGCAACGGCTTTCAATTGCAAGGGCTCTGCTACGCAATCCTAAACTTTTATTATTCGACGAAGCCACTTCGGCACTCGACTCCTTGACGGAGGAAGAGATAACAGATACCATCCGCGACATTTCGCGCGAGGGCAACCAGGTCACTATATTGATCGCGCACCGACTGTCGACGATCATGCACGCAGACCGTATTTATGTATTGGAAAAAGGAGACGTTGTAGAAACCGGCAACCATTATAGCCTTCTCGAAGAGAAAGGACTGTATTTCGCAATGTGGAGACAGCAGATTGGGGAGAAGCGAAGTAAAGTGGCGGCGGTGTGAGGCGTCGCAGTGAGTAGTCAGTGATCAGTGGTGAGTGGAGGTTTTAGTTCAGGATGACCTTCTTTTTCGCAATCCAAATACTTAATATGCTCCAATTTCTTTCTGCCACGTAGGATCTATCAACAAAAACTTAAAAATTAAGTAGGGTCGTAGCGCAATTCCAACAAAATTGTTTCTTTGCCACGGGAAAATCAGACATCGTATGCTTGGCCTGTTTTTTAAAAATAAGATCAAAGATGCCATCCGCAAAGGAGCCATCATCATCGATGTACGACCAGCCCATGCCTTCGATCAGCACGGACGCGTTCCCGGTTCAATCAATATTCCACTCGACCGCATTTCAATCAATATCGAGAGAATTAAGAACATGAATCAAGTCATCGTGCTTTGTTGTGAATATGGCGACCATTGCACCAATGCAGCCCGAATATTAAAAGAGAATGGAATTAAAAATGTTTTGAATGGCGGATCGTGGCGATCCGTCTACCGCAAAGCCGCCTAAGGATTGATCTTCACCTTTACCGTCCTGGTTCCCGTATTCTGCCCATGATCTTCAAACAAAACCGTCACCGTATAATCAGCTGGAGCCGTCACAGCGGCAGTGTATGCGAGACTATAGTTGTACTGAACGATTCCATGTATCTCGTATAGCTGTTCTTTCAGTAGTTCACCGCTTCCATCTTTGGTGATGCGGATGCTACCCCGGTACAACCCATCGGCGTCAGTCACCTTTCCTGTCACACTAATCACACCGCCGGAACTGAAAACCTGGTCGGCCACGGGGGTATGAACCTCCACTAATGGCGGCACCGTATCCTGCGGATTGTAGACATGCGGGTTATTATTTCCGCCACCACCACCGCCGGGATCATCCATCGACCCTCCCCTGCTGCAACCGGCTATTGTCAACACCATCAACACGCATCCCCATATGATTCTCATCCATTTTGCCATTAAGGTAAAATTAAGCTTCTTTTTTGTCACCCCCCTTTCCCCACAGATCGCTGAAGAAGCTCGACTTCTCAAGCTCTTCCATATCGCTTAGCTCCCACTCCAGTGCCTTCGTACTCTGAGATATCTCGAGAAGCGAAATGATCAATGACGCCAACAGGCTCAACAGACTCAACGCAAACACATATTTGGTCATCGTGATCCATTCCTGGTACACGCCATACATCGTCACCACGCAACAAAGGAAGCTGAATACGCCCAATGCCTGCATCAGTCTTACCAGGTTGATCCGTACACGAAGGATCTTTATTTGTTGCAGGAGGTGATTCTTCTTCTCACCCCGCATATACTCATCGTGTAATTTGCGGATCAGGTTGGCTAGTGCGAGGTAGCGGTTGGTGTAGGCGAGTAACAATAAGCTGATTGCGGGGAATAATAAGGCTGGAGTGTTGAAAGTAATTTCCATGCTCAAAAGTAAAGGAAAGGTTTCACGCAAATGAGTGCGGTTTCACGCAAAGGCGCAAAGAATAACGCAAAGGCGCAAAGAGATTCGGATAATTTTAGTGATCACTTTGCGTCTTTGCGAGTCTTTGCGCCTTTGCGTGAAACCCCACTCCTCTGCGGGAGATTTCATTACTTCAATGTGAAACTCAACGGCACGTTTAGCTTCACCGAAAAATTTCTGCCCATATTGAATACACCCATTCTTCCCGTTGCGTTATTTAGTGGGGCATATTTTAGGCGGCTTAGGTGATTTTGGTATGCCAGGTCCGTAAGATTATTGATGCCGAAGAACAGACCAAAGATGGTCTTTCCTTTCGACGCCACTTCGCCGCCAAAACCGATACTCAATAAGGAATATCCGGGTGTAGATGTTTCCGTGTTATAGCCAGTGAAAGCATTGCGCTGGGCAAACGTATTATCGAGTTCGATACTGGCGTACATGTTCCTTACTTTCTTGCCCTTTCGAAGGAAGTCGCCACGTATCTCGTTGATCAGCCTTGGTGCTGGTATGAATGGGAGATTCCTGCTGCCATCCTGGGATTCGCTCAGTCGGCCCCGCACATACGAAAAACTATTCTCGAAGTGAAGCCAGTCGAGTGGGTGTGGATGTATGTCGAGATTGAACTCGGCTCCATACAAGGTGGCGTTATCCTGATTGAAACGGAATGCGAAGAACTGTTCCGCACCATCGAATATCATTGAATCACCTCCGTTAACTGAGGCGAGTTTACGGTAATAAATAAAATCCCTGATACGATTGTAAAAGAAGGTGCCGGTAAATGATACGTGCTCATTGTTAATATCGATCCCCGCATCCACCTGGAAGCTTTTCTCGGATCTCAGGTCCTGCTCGCCATATTCGTACCTGTTGGTTCCTTCGTGAGCGCCATTGCTTGCGAGTTCGGGCATACCCGGCGCACGGAATCCCCGTGCGAGGTTAAGTTTCAGTATCACATTCTTCCCAACTTCGAGACTTAACCCGGCGCTGGCGGAAAGGTTGGAAAAATTGCGGGTGAAACCGGCGAACTTGATATCGACTCCATCCTTCAGCTCTTTTGAATCCACGTGACGATTATCGAATCTCATTCCTCCACTCAGTGTGAGATGATCGAAGCTCTTGCGCGTGTAAACAAACCCTCCTATATCAAACAGGTTGTATTCGGGGATCAGTTGCTCGTTCCCCTTATTCGAATTCGCCTGTCGCATGCCATTTATTCCAACGCTCGTCTTCCAATTGTTCTGCTCTGCTACCTGGTACTGCAAATTGTAGTTGAATGTGGCGAGAGAGAAAAATAGACCCGGCTCTTGCGGGAAGATCACATCTCCAAACTCCTGGCGGCGATTACGCTGAAACGCGGCATTCACCAACAGGCGAGCTTTTCCCACGTTGAAACTATTGTCGGTGGTGATCTTGAAGTGCCGGATTCGTTGGCCCGGTACCATAGCTTCCGTTGATTTACTATCGTTTTCAGTCACTACTCTTTGCTCCGGTGCTCCGGCATTATTGATCCATTTCAAGAAACTTCCAGTCGCATCGTCACGTTCTCCCTCTATTAACCCGGGAGACTGATCAAAGCTGCTCAAGAGTAAATGGGCATAACCCCAATTCTTGTTCAGTCCTAAATACCCACTAAAGTCTTTCTCATTGAACCTCGAATTGTACACTCTACCATCGTACTTGTTCTTATAGTCGATAGCAGCCTTGTAGGTTCCATTCAATCCCCAGATGAAACCACGATGGTTGCCCCCGACATCACCATGAAATCCGCGAAGTCTGTTGTTCGATTGATAATTCGACAGGATGCTACCGCGGATGGTTCCCTGTGGCGCCGCTACTACCGAAATGAAATTCACCACTCCCGCCAGTGCATCGCTACCATACATGATCGATGCGGGACCTTTCAGTACCTCGGCTTTGTTCACACCGTACTCATCTACCTCTATGCCATGCTCGTCTCCCCATTGCTGACCTTCCTGCCGTACACCATCATTTACTACCACCACGCGGTTGTATCCAAGCCCGCGAATTGTAGGTTTGGAGATGGCTGGCCCGGTTGATATTTGGGAAACACCCGGAACCTTGCTCAATGCATCGATGAGGTTAGTAGACGTTTCCTTCAATAGATAATCCTTACGAATTATCGACACTGGGATAGGTGTCCTCCGTACTTGTGTTGCGCCGGTGACACCAGTAACGGTTACGCCCTGGTTCTCGACAACCTCTGGATGTAATGAAAAATCTTTAATCACCTCCCCGTCGATTGTCACGGTATCTGTAGTTGGACCGAACCCAGTGTACGTGACTTCGACTACGAACTTGCCAAAGGGCAATTGCTGTATTCGATAGTTGCCATCGTTATCCGTGATCACACTCACTTTCGCCTCGTATACATAGACAGTGGCATTGGGAAGTGGTTCATTGGAATGTATATCCACGACACGGCCACTTAGCGTTCCATTTGGATTCGCTTGCCGGTCGGTCATCATCGAAGGCTGTGCAATGCTTTCATTAAACAACAGCAGGAAACCAGCCGGTATTAATAGTTTCAATATTTTTTTCATCGCTCTGAGTTTTGCGTCATAAGAAGACGCGCATGGGAAAAATGGGAATGACTCAGCAACGCCGCAATACGGGGTTACTCTATACTCAGGCAATGGCGGGTGGACCGCGCAACGAGGAAAGAATTCTTTGAGAGGAATAAAAATAACCCACCCGGTTCTCTTCATGAGTCGGGTAAACTACCGTCGGAGTATAGGTGGTAAAAATTGGTTCAATGTTGAAGGGCGATTCCAGTTCGGGATTGACCCAGTTACACTGGTATCCGCTACGGGACTCACGCACACCATTTGTTTCTTCGGATTGCGCATAGCAGTGTTTGTGACCGGTCAGGAAATCGTGTAGCCACTGTTTGGGTGTAGCGCTGACCGTGAAAAGCAGGATGAGGAGTCCGGCAGTGACGCTTTGTATGATCTTCTTGTAATGCAATTTTTGTTACGAGGTTGCAAATTACAAAGGAAGGGGAAATTGAGCAAATAAAGTTCACGCAAAGACGCAGAGGCGCAGAGGAAATTTTGGTTTCACGCAAAGACGCCAAGTTTCGCAAAGGCGCAAAGTATTTGAAGGTCATTCACCCTTAAGGACTTCGTGCATTTGCTGAATCCCACGCAACTAAATCAACCAAGCAACCAATCACCTAAACAGCTACTTTACTTTTAGCATGGCTCGCACTTGTTGAATCGGGCCATTTTGTAATCGGGCATAGTAGACTCCCGTTGGCAATGGACCGCTATCGAACGTGACGGAATAGGTGCCAGGTGTATATTCCTTGTCGGTGAGTGTGCCGATCACGCGGCCAAGCATATCGATCACTTGCACGAGCGTGTGACCTCCCCTGGTCTTGAATTTAATGGATGTTGACTCAGTAAAAGGGTTGGGATAGTTTGTGATCAATTGTTCGCCCGCCGACTGGTTGGGGTCATTGACTCCGGTCGTCCTGCAGGAAGCGTCGTTCACTACGTTCAGACTCTGGAAATTCTGGAACAATATCGTTTGTATGGTTGACGATGGAACACAGAACCATTTCTCGAGCAGGGAAGCATAGATGCTCCTGAAATCGTACTGCATAGGTATATTATCATTGACCGTTGCACTGGCTGGGATTGTAGGATTGGTACCAGTGAATCCACCGATCACTTGTTTGCCAAAGAGGAACATCGGCGCTGCCGCCCCATGATCCGTCCCGACACTTGAGTTTGATTTTATCCTTCTTCCAAACTCGGAAAAGGTCATGCCCACTACCCTGTCCTGGATACCAAGGAACTGGCAATCGTCAACGAATGCTTTGATGGCATCGGAGACATTCTTCAGGAGGTTAGCGTGGGCGCCGATCGTGGTATCGGTAGCATCCGTCTGCAGGGAATGCGTATCGAAACCGCCATAACTCACCATATATATCCTTGTCTTGAGCCCGCCTTTCACAAGTCGGGCGACAATCTTCAATTGATCGCCAAGTGAATTGTTAGTAGGGTAAGCGGATTGCTGCGTCACGAGATTCGCGGCGCCTGTTATGCGGACGGCGTATTGATTCGTCTGGCTCGCGATCGTACGCACATAAGTTAGCTCATAACCCATGGGATTGTTCGGAGCCGGGTCAAGTACATTATTGATGAGATTATAGAAACTAGTCGGGTTTGTGATGCTCATCCCCATGTTCATGCTCGGTCCCTGCATCGCTAACGACGTAATCGAACCGATCTGTATTGCGAGAGGATCGGGCATTGTAGTATTGGGGTAACCGGTAGGATAGTTTGGATACTCTGTATTCAGGTATCGCCCGGCCCAACCAGAGTTCACTACCTGGTCGCTCGAGGATCCACTCATCCAGATGTCGGTAGCGCGGAAGTGTGAGAAGTTAGGTGAAGGGTAACCTACTGCTTGCACGATATTCAACTTATTCTGGTTGTACAATGCTTGCAACCCCGTCATCGCGGGATGCAATCCCGTCTGCGTGTATCCCGTCAACGGCAATATCCTGTTCTGCGGTATCGCAACATTACTTCTCGCATTGTAATATGCGCTATAAGTTGAGATCGGTATCACCATGTTAAGGCCATCATTTCCCCCGTTGAGTTGCACGATCACCAATACATGGTCTGTATCGATGGTTGGGTTCATCAATGCCTGTAACAAAGGTGAATTGTTGTCGAAGGCTTTTACGGAATAGCCATCCACGACCGCGGGCAGAATTGCCGCGGCGGGCACTGTATTCTTTAAAAATTCTCTTCTTTTCATACAAAAACATTTAGCGGTGAGCGTTCATATCGTTCACGATAACGCTTACTGCGTTAGGATAATTGGTATTCGGATAGGTTCATCAGGTATTGGTAGAGGCTCTTGAGCCTTGTGTTCACGATGTTGAAGCTTGCGGTATCGGCAGGGTTAACGATGTAAGCGTTCCATGCATTAGTCCAATAATAGTCCTGCGTCTGGTTGCTTAAAAGTATCTGCTCTTTGATCGTCTGCTTCGCGGTTGCCGAGATGGGCACACGATACAGTATGGCAAGGGCATCGTCCAGCAACAGGTTCGGATCTGACGGGTTAGGCAATGACTGCGTGAAGGCAACGGCATTGATCACGATCTTCTTCCCGTTGCGGGTATATCCATTTGTGATCATGATGTCGGTGAACTGGTTTCGTTTCGGCAGTGTATCGGAGTTGATCCACATTTCGTGAAATTGTGGCTCCTGGTAGTAAGCAGGCCAGCCGGATACATCGGGCGGATCCCCGATGTCCTGTCCCATGTTGGTAAACCAGTTACGGATATAATTCCACATGCCATACGCATCGGCATATTCAGTGGTAGTATTTGGAAACACAACGCCGAACTCCCGAAGGGAGCTGACGACATTGTCTACCGGGCTTTTGATGAGGCATCCCTGGTTGAGCACGTCGAAGAAGTGCTCACTTTTGAGAAGTGCGGATAGAACGGGTTTGATCTCAAAGTTGTTTGTCCGAAAGATAGCCGCGAGTGGTTCGATCACATTCGTCTCGGCGGCGGCGTCAATCTTGTAGTAGACGAACCAACGATAGAGGCAACGGCAGATGTATTTAGATACTTCGTCTTTCGCGAAGAGCATGTTGATTAGGTCGTCGGTCTCGAGTGCGCCATTGGCGCCTGTCTGCCCGGCTATGGTAGTGCCACCGTAATAGGACGAGAATTGCTTAGAGGTACTATCATGACGGGTGGCATCGAAGAAAACGGCATACGTTGTATTGTTGATACGCCATCCGGTCAGGACCTTTGCGGCTTTACGCACATCATCTTCTGTATATAAAACTGTTGGGCCTTTGCCAAGTGTAAACAGTTCCTGCAGTTCACGTGCGTAGTTCTCATCGGGTGCAGAGGCGGTATTGAGATATCCGTTAAGATAACGTAGCATGCCGGCGTCTAGCGTAACAGACTTTATCAGTTGCTTGAAATTCCCCAGGCAATTCTGTCTTAGCATGGCATGGTGCCAGTATACATAGTGGGAGAAGTTGATCGTGGTCGTCTCCGTTCCGAAGTGATCCGACCAGAAGAGGGTGATTTTCTCACGAATGCTTCGATCCTGGTTGATCATTTGACCGGCCCACCATTTCTTGAACGAGTTACGACGCTGGCTATTAAGTGTGCCGTCGTTAGTTGGATTGTTGACCCAGGTGGCGCCGGCCGCGACTGCGGGGTCGGGCGTGGCTGGACTATAATCATTAATGGGAGGCGATGGCAATGGCGCTGTGGGATTGAGCAATTCATTCACGGCCTGGTCGACGGTACGACCGAGGAAGTAGGCGATGTCGGCGCGGGTAGAACCGAAGAGGGTGCGTTTAAGCAGGTGCTGGACTTCGTTTCGTGTCCAAGGGCCTGAGTAAGGATTGAGCCCGGACTGCGTGCGGGATTGTTCGGGCGGTGGTGCTGGCGCGGGGTTGGTTCTCTTCGCGGCCAGGAATTGGCGTCTGTCCATAAGCGTTAGTTTATCCGCCACAGGCGGATGTTGGTTATGATATTGAATTTACGAAAAGGTTTAAACGCAATGCCGGGAAATGTCAAAAATTGGGCCTTAGAGGGGGGAATAGTGAAAATTCAAGGGAGATTGGGTAGAAGTCCTATTGGGAATAGGAGTTGGTTCTGGTGTTCAGCGCTACAGCTACGGTATTGTTCACGAAGTTGCGAGATTTCTGCCTTAATATCTTCCGCCAAATAGTTGATTCAGATACACACCGCTGTACCACGTCATTTCGAGGCCATAGTGACACTAGTAATTCAGTGATTTCCTAAAGGCCCAAGCAAGGATAAATATCGATCCGCTCTAGTGTTATTCCCTGCCGAATACAATTTCCCCAACTGCCCTTCGTTACTTCTAAGTCCAACTGCATGAAATCACCATACACTTTACTCCTCATTCTCTTAACATCTTGCCTGCGTTCCAAAAACGATCACACGTCGATAAATGCAAGTTTTAAACTCCCCTTTATCATTCAAACGAACAGTGACTCCGTGCTGGCTTGGGATACTGGCCACATGAATGAGGTGTATCCTCCTTTTATTGGTCAGTTTAGATTTACAGACCGCATTAACCTTGACAGCCCTTTCGAAGACAGGAGAATTGACGAAAAACAATTCCGTTGGGAACGCCGCTTTTACGATTTTGATACTTTGTCAAGCGATGGGCTTGAAATCTATCCTGACTACAACAAAACCATTAAATTAGGATGGTCACCACTCACCAAACTAAGTAACTTATACTTTCCATTGTATGTTGTCAACAAGACAAATTCACCTAAGATGTTTACGGGTAAGGATAGTCATGTTTTTGCAATTCAAGAAGCAAGGGACGTGAATTTGTATGGCGGATGGTATGCGATAGAACTGGAAGGTTTTGATTTTTGTGGACACGGTAGATTTAGGCGCAAAATTCTACCAAATGAATTTGTGATGATACTAATACCAAAATACTCAGGGCCTGACTCAACTTACTTAAGGACAAGAATTCGGATTGGAGCGAGCACAATTGTGTCACGACCTTACAAAGGTAATTTTTGTCGTGGACAGTTTAGACTTCCTCAAGACAGAATTCTGGAGGACGACGCTTTCCACGACTACAAGCGAGCTCACATTTACGGAGCAAGAATCAAGGAATACTAGATTAGAAGGATAATGAAATACATCACCCTATTTACAACTTTACTTGTCATCAATTCATCCAGTTTTTCCCAGACCCACAACAGATTCGACTCGTTATTATCAGGCATCTCTGGAAATTCTGCCGAAATCATCAACCACCAGAATGCTAAAACGATCATGAGTTATGGAGTTGAAGCACTCCCAACACTGGCTACAATATTTGCAGATGGCACCATTACGACCATTTATTCCAACTGCCACAACAGGCTCCTTAAGAAAGGAGAGATCGCGATAATCCTGGCCGATCATATTGAATCAATCCCCTATTTCAGTTTGATTGGATTACAAAACTGCATGCTGGAATCATGTCCAGACAACCCGAATTTTGTCGAGTATTATTTGGACTTTATGGCTCGCAGGGGAATGCATAAAACCTTTGCCAGGGATTATGCGTTTTGGTTGAGGAGCGCTGAAAGAAAAGAACGATACAGGTCGCGCAATTAGTTTGGAAAGGTAACGGGACTGTCGAGATTGCTTCGGGATGCCGGAAGTTTCCTTGCAAGGATGAATCGTTTGGCATCCCTCGCAATGACCGATTCG
>JACMKU010000200.1 GCA_014379965.1 Chitinophagaceae bacterium | reverse complement strand
TGTCTTGACAACCGTCAGTACCTTATCCAACTGGGCTCTTCATCATCCAAAACAAATTACGGGACCATATATAGACGCCCTGATACAAAGCTGATTCGTATTGAAATCAAGTTTAAAAAGAAAGAGAAGATTGAATATATATTGGAGAATTACAGTACAAATAACCTTCAACAATTTAACAAAAGAAGTCTTGAATCACTGGTAGGTTGCATTAACTTTGTGACAGCCCAGAGCAAAAAGAACCGAGTCAAGTCCAAGTACATAAAACAACCATCATGGGCATTATTTTTAAACTCTGAAGTAGATGATATCAACTGGAGTAAAATCCACAAAGAAAGGCGAGACAACCGTTCTATATCTGATGAAGCAACTATAGATAAGAGCATGAGTAGGATAGCAGTTATGACCAATAACATAATTAAAAGATCAAGCGTGATATTACAATCCGAAGAAGAGGTGTTGAGGCGCTTTTCAAAAAAGCTTGGATACCGTTTGATAAAGGAAGATACCATGTAATTGCTGATTGATGTTATCATAACCATTCATAGAATACATCACACATAGTAATATCAATGAGTTACAACCACGCCGAATACCAATCAATGGTAATCACAGTGTAGACCCCTTCCAATGGTTATTAGACCCCTCATTCTAGCTCAATATAGCTCAGTAGAGCCAACAAACAATTCTATCAACTCAGACTATGGTCAACACTGGCAATCGTGGTGTCCTTGCTGTGTTGTTCAAGCTGACATGTCGTCTAATCAGATATCATGTTAATGGGCTCTTCCAGTTGATGCAAACTGCTGAAGTTGCTAATGCAGCTGGTCATAAGGAGTTTCATAATGCAATACAGTTCAAAACAGTCGTCATAAAAACAGGAACTTTTTGAGGGTGTCTATGTTCCAGTTGATGGCTTCCTTTGGGTGCTTCAAGCCGTCTTTGGAGCATGTTTTTGCTCTTCCTGTGTATGGTGCAGTAAAAGAGCCGTATTCATAAATAATGGGTAGAAGATGGCAACTTGAGGGGTGAACTGTCGAAATGATATGATGACATATAGGCGAGATGGCGTGAAGTGGCGCAACTGAAAATAGGCCTCACTTATCATAATTTATCATCACATATAATTGATAAAGCGCAGGTGAGGGGGGAACAATGAAAGCGCGAAACAATGCAGCAGATCTGGGAACTTCAAGGGCAAATAGAGATAGGTCCAAGCCGATTGTGAAGAGCAAGCTGAAACACAGTGAATATTTGTCGAAGTTGAAGAAAATGGCAGGTCTTCGCTCACTCTATCGAAACTATAGGCCGTCAAACACATCACCTTCAAATAATATTTTTACGGGAAACAATGTACAGGTGCCGTTGCCGCCGTTTCCACCGTTGCCCCTGATTAATTCTGTTGAACATGGTACATCCGTAACAGCAATGTCGGATCATGATTCTGCATTTCCTGAGCAACATTCAATGCAATACCCAGGACCATCCAACGAAATTCTGTTGCTGAGGGATATATATGATATTTTCCGAGTAAAGAAAGTATCCAAGATCAGAACAAAGAACCTAATTGCCATACTCTGTACAAATAATTTATGGGCAACATATTGTAGCGGCAAAAAAATAAACGCTCGAAGATTGAGTAATATTCTCCAGGGTGAGTTCGGCATTCACAGTAAGGATATCCGATTCAAGGCCGGTGTATTCAAAGGGTTCTACAGGAAAACCATTGCGGAGGCATGCCGCCGTTTCAAAGTAGCGTAGTACGAAACAAAATAGTTGGAAGATGATTATATGGACCTTCAAATCAAATGCATACTTTGGTCAACGGCTCAGTTGAGCACTCTCTATACAGATATGGACTTCTTCCTTCGTTTCCAATGATTTCTTAGCTTGAAATTTCGAGCAGCCAAAGAAATTCTGAAGTACACGGTTGTCCGACACTTTGAGTCATTCTTGAAATGACTACTTCGTTTCCATCAAAGTTTAGGTCATATTCAATCAGGTATTCTACACATTTGATAGATTCTTCGTCCCATATTGGCCAATTAGTACTGAGAGTTTTCATCCCAAAATAAACTATTCTCTTTGTGTATGGCCAAGGTTCCATCAAATTGTCGTTAAGGTCGTATCGGATATTTTTTGATGTTTTAATTAGACGTTTTTCCATATCGTAAATGTATATTTTTACTCTTGGTGGCCATTTATCACCATTGTGTGGCTTTATAGGCATCTGAAATCTCCCTTGGGGTTTGAACTAATTACTATATATTTCCTGCGATAGTCAGCAGTACTGAAACCTACTAAAGAGCTACCTGCTGTTGAGAATGTCAATTGCTTCATGGGCAACAAAGGTACGGTTACGCTGTTGCTCATACGGAATGGTGAGGATGGCTATTTCTGCAAGTTTGACCAGGGCATTATTGGCCGCTGGAAACGAAATACCCAATTCCGCTTCTACCTGCCGGGCAGTAACGACCGGTCTACCGATCAGTAGCTGCGGCAACTTGTTGACCGCCGAATCAGATCTGACACGCAACTCTGCTATACGTTCTTCCCAATGACGCAACAGGTTTTCTAACGCGGAAGCCGTATGGATTGATTCCTTGACCGACTCTTCAACCGCTGTGGCGAAGAACTTAATCCACGGCTGCCACTCTTCTCGCAACTGTAATCGGGACGTCATCAAGCAAGCAAAAGTTGGCGACGTGCTCATTCTGAGCAAATTGTTGCGCAATGACATCCCGGCTAAAGTGCTCATAAATGCTCTCTGCTATTCAGTCAGCAATTCGCATCTTGCATGCTGCAAACTCTTATTGGACAAGGGCGCAGATATTAACGGCGTAGGGCTTTATGGCTCTACGCCGCTTTCAACTGCTGCTGGTAAACTGGAAATCGAGATCGCCGATTTGCTATTGCAACGTGGGGCAAATGTTAACGCCGCAGATGATATTGGCCGAACTCCGTTGTTAGTGGCGATACAACATTTTGCTGATATCAGTTTTTTACGACTTTTATTGGACGCCGGAGCGGATGCAAATATAGTTGACTATAGAGGGTTAACTCCTCTTTGGGCAACTCTTCTTGATAACGGCAGTCCTGACATTATGAGACTTCTTTTTGAATATGGAGCGGACGGCACACGGCCGTATTTCGGAAAGACCTTATTGCAAATTGCACGTAAAAATGGTTTGGCTGTGTTTGTACAGATTCTTGGTGAGCAGCCAAACCAGAAAAATAGGCCAATTAGCAATGTCACTGCATGACGTATTGATATCAGGTGATACACCATTGCTATTGACACCAACCGACTGAGGAGGATACCGCCATGACCTGACGAACATTTCCAGAATTGTTATGAGCAGAAACGAGCGCATATATCAAACCGAACGGCCCGAAACTTCATTGTTTCGGGCCGCTCCTGCTTATTCACCCTGGCTGTTCCCGGTAATAATCACCCTGATATGCCTGATAGTCGTAATCGGCATACGGTAAGGAGACATTATGAGACGAAAACAACCCATACAAGTTGAGTACGCTACGAAGTTCAATCCCGGCAAGATTGTAGTGACCAGAGGGGTCAATGATCTGATCGCCGACAATGAAGAATTTGCCGTACACGTATTCCTGTCGTTGAATCGACACCTGGCTGGTGATTGGGGTGATCTCTGCGATGAGGACAGAGATGCAAATGAGGCAGCCCTGCTAGGCGGTGAGCGGCTATTCTCGGCCTACAAGAGAGAGGAAGTCCCACCTATCTGGATCATCACGGAACGGGATCGGTCAGTTACAACCATACTGTTTCCATATGGATATTGAATGAATAAATAGAGACAAAGAGGAGAGCGATGATGACTATAGATGCATTATTCGGAAGTGAGGGAATACCGGCCAGGCCGAGAGCGATCAAGCTCAAACAAATCCGGGCGGTATATGAAACTTTGACCATCAAAGAGGAGGTTAACCACTATTTGCAGCCATTCACCAGATATACCAGTCCAGAACAGGTTTTCGACACGTTCAGCTTTTTGCGGCGCGAAACGAAGGAATATTTCTTTGCCATTCATTTGGACGGCAAAAACCGCATCTGTTGCGTTGACGAAGTATCAGTCGGTTCCCTGAATCAGAGCGTTGTTGTGGCTAGAGAGGTCTATAAATCTGCACTGTTAAGTTCGGCAGCGGCCCTCATAATTTTACACAACCATCCTACAGGAGATCCAACACCGAGCAGAGAAGACATTGCAATAACGCAGCTATTAAAGGAAGCCGGAGAGATTATCGGCGTTAAGTTACTTGATCACATCATAATCGGTGACAGCTACCTATCGTTCGTAAGCCAGGGCCTGCTCTAAGAAACATTCGCAACAAGATACGGAAGTTAACTACGTACGCAACAACCAACCCGAAAGGAGTTCCCAATATGAAATTCAATCCAGGGCAGATGCTAATAACCAGAGGCGTTAATGATTTGATAGCCAGCAACGAGGAGTTTGCCAAACACGTTATGCTGTCAATGAGGCGACATGTGGCCGGAGACTGGGGAGATGTCTGCGATGAAGACAGAGTTACCAACGAATTTGCGCTACAGCAGGGAGATCGTTTGTTCTCGGTTTACAAGAAAGAAGGGGTGCCGACAATATGGATAATAACGGAATGGGACCGGTCAGTCACTACAGCATTGTTTCCGGATGAATATTAAGCAAGCAACCGATAGTGCCAGAAGCTCTATGAAAAGCTTGCTGTCAGTGGAAGTCGCTTCGCGCTGTATTTCACAATATTTCACCGCTAGCAGCACTTACAACGTTCACGCATACGTTCACGCTTTTCAGTTTTAAAACAAAAGGGTCACAGCTTGACGCTGTAACCCATTGTTTTTGTGGCGGAGAGGTAGGGATTCGAACCCTAGGTACGTTGCCGTACACCTGATTTCGAGTCAGGCACCATCGACCACTCGGACACCTCTCCGTGCTGGTTA
>JACMKU010000199.1 GCA_014379965.1 Chitinophagaceae bacterium | reverse complement strand
GGCAAATTCCACCGCTGCTGCTGCGTGGATCCTGGCCGTATCAAATATGGGGACACTGACGTCCTCTTGTTTGACCAGTAATGGGATCTCCGTGCATCCGAGAATGATCCCTTCCGCTCCCTGTGTCACCAGGTCCTCGATGATGGAAATATATCGGGCCTTCGTGGTGTCTAGAGCAAGCCCTCTGCCAAGCTCCTCAAAGATGGTCTCATGAACAAATTGCCTGTCCTCCTCTTCGGGAATGATGGCCTGAACGTTCTGCTCGATTAATTTGGTGGTAAAGAACTCCCGTTCCATAGTAAAGCGTGTGCCAAGCAAGCCAACTTTTCGCAGACCCTGGTGGCGTAAGCTGTCTGCAGTGGCACTGGCGATATGAATGAGTGGCAATCCGACCGCGGACTCGACTCTGTCTGCGATCAGGTGCATGGTATTCGCACATAGTACGAGACCATTAGCTCCGGCATTTTTCAAATGCTGGCAAGCCGCGGATACCATCTCAAAATTGGCTTCCCAATCATTGGCGTCATTATTTCGTTTAATGTCGGCATAGTTGAACGAATATATCAGGCACTGAGAAAAGTTCAGGCCACCCAGCCGATCGTTAATTCCTTCATTAATCATTTTATAATAATCGATGGTCGACACCCAACTCATGCCGCCAATCAAGCCAAGTGTTTTCATGATAGGTCAAAGATAAGGGTGAGCAGCGAGTCGTCATTGCGAGCGAAGCGAAGCAAGTGGCCGCCTGAGTTGGGAAGAATGTCCCGTGCGCGTTTTCGCTTCCATATCCCTTCATTCCGTACTTTGCAATTACTATGATACGAATCTTCGCCTTCTGCATCATCATTAAGCTACTGTTCACTACGGATGTAGCCGCGCAGGAAGTGATGCCATTGTATGACAAGGTACCAAACAGCATCCCTTCAGTTGATAAGGAAACAAGTGTAGTGAGAGATGGCATTCTTCGAATAACCAAGGTGTCGGTCCCTACAATTACAATTTATCATCCCACCAATCCTGGCGCGGGAAGAACAGCAGTCATCATTTGTCCTGGCGGCGGATATGGTATGCTCGCTGCAAGTCATGAGGGATCAGACATCGCACATGCACTCAATCAATGGGGCATCACTGCATTCGTTCTCAAATACCGCCTTCCAGATGATTCGATCATGATCAAGAAATCCATTGGACCGTTGCAGGACGCACAGCGCGCATTGCAACTCGTCAGGTTGAATGCAAATAGATGGAACATTAATTCCGAACGGATAGGGATTATGGGATTCTCGGCCGGTGGACACCTGGCCGCCACTGCGTCTACCCATTTTGGCAAGGCTGTCATCGACAATCCCGATAACACAATCCTTAGACCCGCGTTCTCCATTCTCATCTACCCCGTGATTAGCTTCTTCGATAGTCTCTCTCACATCGGCAGCCGAAATAACCTGCTCGGGAAGGGCGCGTCTCACGCCGATATCCTGGACTTTTCGAATGAATCTGCGGTGACACCAATGACACCGATCGCCTTCCTGGTTCATTCTGGTGACGACCGAACTGTAAAAGTTGCGAATAGTATCGCCTATTACGAGGCCCTGGTAAGAAACGGCGTCAAGTCTGAACTCCATCTGTACCCTTCGGGCGGGCATGGATACGGCATGAACAATAAAACCACTCCAGACGTGTGGATGGAACGACTCAAAAACTGGCTTAAAAGCAACAGTCTGCTAAAAAATAAGGAGTAAAATTGCCCCACGCTGACGTCGATTTTCCTCGAATGAGGAGACGTATCGCCATTCCAACTGGTTTTCAACACCTGTGGGGAAGAAGAATTGATTAAGGAATAGTTATTGAATTAGTATTGGTATCAATTCTAGTGAGTATGCGTGAACACATGTTTGAGTTGTCGGGAGCAGAATTAAAAGAGCTCTATGTCCATGAGACCAAAGCATTGATTTTTGCTTTGGAGGCCGGTGTATCCTGGGAGGATTTAAGATATATTCGTGATCGGATTAAGGATATTACCACCTTTCTCGATGCGAGGTTTCCTCCCATTAAGTATAAACTTATACGAAAAGGTGGGGATAAAAATCCGCCATACCCATATCATCTTGGAGAATCGCAAGACTACACCGGGATTTCCTATCCACCGACTGGGTAGTTCTTTCTGTCGTAACAAATAGTTTTCATTTCATTTATGAAGTTTGCGTCCTCTCCGCAAACTACAGTATCAATTTTTTTTGTAGCTTGATCGCTATGAGTAACTACATAGTGACTTCCCTCTGGATTTATCCCGTGAAATCATTAGGAGGCATTCGCGTCCCATCCGCGAAAGTGATGATGAAAGGTCTACAGTATGACCGTCGTTGGATGCTGATCGACTCAACTGATACCTTCATGACGCAACGAGAATTTCCTCGCATGGCTCTTTTCAAAATGACGAAAGAAGACGATAAGATCATTGTAAACTACGAGGGAAACGAAATAGACATCACCGCCAACACGAGTGGACCCAAAATTAACGCCACAGTCTGGAATGATCGCGTAGATGTATACGAAGTCAGCGAGGAACATAGTAAATGGTTTTCAAGGAATCTTGGCGTCTCCTGCAGACTGGTTCACCTGCCTGAGGACAGTCATCGGCCAGTTGAGATAAACGGATCGTTCGATGAAGGATCAATGAGCCTCGCCGATGCATATCCTTTGCTCATCATTGGACAGAGTACACTAGACGATCTTAATTCCCGACTGATTGAGGCGGTGCCTATGAACCGATTTCGCCCGAATATCGTATTTGAAGGAGCCGCGGCTTACGAAGAGGATAGCTGGAAAATGCTAAGCGTCGGTGTTAACAGGTTCTCCGGAGTAAAGCAATGTGCGCGATGCCCCATTACTACCGTGAACCAGGACACAGCCGAGAAAGGGAAGGAACCATTAGCCACACTCGCGGGGTATAGAAAGAGCGGAAACAAGGTACTCTTTGGACAGAACCTGGTTCCTCTCGATTACTCAATGATTGCCGAAGGAGATGAAATAATTTCAGCGGGATAGAACCATAGCAGTAACTAATTGTTTAGATATCGAAATAAAGAATGTCGAGAATCAAAAACGGGATGAGAAAGACAAGATACCGATGGTTGAGGATAACATTAAGAGTGGTGATAGTGCTGATTGGCGCATTCATTATTTCTTGCCTGATCTTCGATCATTATGTTCAGTTTCGCAAATCAGATGAAGAGTTAAAGCAGGTTTTTGCAGATAGAAAGCTTGATGCCAGCATCAACTACTACACCGCCCACGGAAGAACGCTCAGATACATAAGCGCCGGCAGTGATACACTCCCAACTCTGCTTATGCTACATGGCTCTCCGGGTTCCATTAGCTATTATCCAGGTAGGCTTGTCGATAGTGCTATACGGAATAGGTTCAGGGTTTTTGCCGTGGACCGACCTGGCTATGGCTATTCCGGTTTTGGTGATCCGGAGCCTTCAATTCAAAAACAAGCGGAGATGATCCGTCCTCTGTTGGATAGCATCAACAAGGTAACACATCCTGTAATCGTGATGGGAGGGTCGTATGGTGCCTCAGTTGCCTGCCGTCTTGCAATGGATTATCCAGAACTTGTCGATGGACTGATCGTGACAGGGCCTTCGCTCGGACCCGGACTGGAGAAGTACTTCTGGTTCACCTTCATTGTTGAACACTGGTCCATACGCTGGTTTATCCCAAGGCTTTTCCGATCGGCTAACACTGAGAAAGTGCATCACAAGGAGGAGTTGGAAAAAATGCTTCCATACTGGAAGAATATTAGAATTCCGGTAATCTATCTGCAGGGAGAGAATGACAATATCGTCGACACGACCAATGCCGGATTTGCGCGGAAGCATTTGATAAATGCGCGATCGCTGGATATCAAGTTCATCAAGAATCGGGAACATCGGCTCGCTCAGTATGAATGGCCAGTCATACGCGAGAGTATTATAAGAATGTACGAAATGATTAAATGATACTATCCTGTATTACCGGATTGAATTGCCACGGGTAGGGACAACCCTGTATCAAACGTTCACGCTTCAGGTACTAAATTGGACGTTCAGTTCCCCTACGGGTATCGTGTCATTTCCTACATTTGTCGTATGCAGAAGCTCCTTCTACTACTGTTCCTTTGTGTTTGCAGTATATCCCTGGAGGCACAGAGAGACACTACGCAGCAGGTCGCAAAGGGTAGGAGGAATAGCGAGGCGCAGATGGCGAAGCCGTACGTGATACTTATCTCGGCTGACGGGTTCCGACATGACTATGCTCCCAAGTTCCAGGCGAAGACGCTTTTATCCCTAAGCGGACAAGGAGTGAGGGCCGAAGCGATGATCCCGTCGTACCCAACGCTTACTTTTCCCAATCACTATTCTATAGCCACAGGATTGTACCCTTCGCATCATGGATTAGTGGACAACTACTTTTATTCTCCTCAGCGAAAGCAGTTTTATTCGATGTCTAGAAAGAATGCAGTATTCGATGGCGAATGGTATGGCGGCACGCCTCTCTGGGTGCTGGCGGAGCAGCAACAGATGATTACGGCAAGCTATTATTGGGTAGGAACAGAAGCGGCGATCCAGGGACTACATCCCACTTATTATTATAACTACTATAACGATTCGATACCGATCGATCGAAGGATCCAGGTGGTCATTGATTGGTTGCAATTGCCGCCGCAAACCAGACCACACTTCATAAGTTTTTATTTCCCGCGGGTCGATACGGACGGCCATGATTTCGGGCCAGATGCCTCTGAAACAGGTAAAGCGGTTCGTTGGGTGGATTCCAGTATTGCGAAGCTGACAATTGCGGTGCAAAAAACAGGTCTGCCTGTAAACTTCATCTTCGTTGCCGATCATGGGATGACGACTATTGACAACGTGAACATGTTGTCTTTGCCATCGGCGATCGACACATCCAGGTTTGTCATACCCCGGGGAGTTGAGCTTGTACATCTCTATGCAAGGGATAAAAAAGACATCAGGCCGACTTACCGGGCGTTAAAGAAGCAGGAGCTTAATTTCAAAGCATACTTGCTAAAAGATGTGCCTCGTCATTTGCACTATAATAAGAAAGATGACTGGATGGGCCGGATCGGAGACATAATCCTCATACCTACGTGGCCGAAAGTATTCAACCTTTCCGGTGGAAGAAAAGATCCAGGTGCCCATGGCTATGATCCGGCACTGGTTAAAGACATGAATACTATTTTCTATGCCTGGGGCCCACATTTCAAATCCGGGATACAAATACCCGCGTTTGAGAATGTCCATGTGTATGCAGTAGTCACAAGAATTCTCGGCCTCACATATACGCATCGAATAGATGGAACGAACTCGGTCGCCGATGCCATTCTACGTTAAGTTTTCAATACGGAAAACCTGTGGTTTTCGATGGGCAGCTATTTTCCTTTGCCAAGGTGGATAGCAAATCCAACACCGAGTAATATGCCCGTCTCTTTGGCTTCGGAATCATCGCCCTTCGAGGTAGTGTAACCGACAGAGAGCTCTATCGCGACTTTTGGATTTAGGAAAAAGGCGGGGCCCGCCGCTATACTAAATCCATTGGAAGTTGAACTTGTTTTACTGAATGATTCTGAGATTGAAGGCATGCCACCGGGAGGGGTGCTTTCCTGGCGTTGGCGGTATTCCTGCTTTGTATCCTCGTATAAATAACTGGCATCGGCGAAGAGATTGATCTTACTGGATTTCTTTAGAAAATAATATCTAACAAACGGGGAAATGCCGAATCCTGAAATCTCTGATTTGGCTACCGCCGAAAATAATATTGGCGACGAAGCATTGCTTCGAATTTCCTGTTTCGAAGTAACGTTGGAAACGCTTAACCTTAAACCTGCACAAAATTTATCTGCAAAAAAATATCCTCCACCGGGTAGAAATTCTAAATAGGTTGACGACGATTCCTGATTTCCGCCAGGATAATCAACGTCTGTTTTGCTATGGCCAAATCTTCCGGATCCACCGGTTAACCATTGGCCTTTGTCTAACTGGGAATGTGCAGGACAGTACAGGATACTGAAGATGGCGATAAGGGCGGCTGTTCTCATAACTTGGTGGTTTAGGTTGCGAAATTATTTGAACAAATTTAGAGGGGAAACTAAATGCCAGATGTTTAATCAGAGTTAATTCGATTGCAGGTAAATGGTAACACTTAGTATCTTTTATTAATCGCAGAAATATTTCAAAGGCGTCGAAAACAGAAATATCTTAATGGGGTAAACAATTTTTTTAGCCGAATCGATTTGTAACAAAAGGCCTATGGAAAACCAGAGGCCTTTCTGTTTTTCTATAGGTGATTGTTAGCTAACAACGACCTGGCCATTGAAGTAGGCCACCGTCACGGGCTTTCTGATACTCGCGGTACCATGGCCATCGATCAAATCTATCTCGGCATTAATGGTGGCGTCGAAGAGAATGGCGCCTAATTCGTTTAGCTTCTTTTCGGCTTCGAGAAAATTCGATTCTGCGAGGCTCGCTTCTTCCCCGCTAATGATCATGTCCTGGTAGGCCAGGTAAATTTTGTCGGCTTGCTCCAGGGTGTAATTTTTTACTTCGCCACTATAGATGGTGAGGAGCTTATTATATTCCTTTTCCTGGTCATTCCTTTTACGTGTGCATCTGTGGGAGCGATCTTTTGATTCTATGTAGTCCTTGATTATGGTTTCAATGGCAGATCCCTGTCCAGTCATATAGTACGGTTTAATCTCTTAAAACGACCTATAAATCCCTTTAGTGCCGCGTGAAGCCTTTTCAGGCAGGAGATAAGGCAAATCGGGGTAAATAAACTGAGGAGGGGTGGGGGTTTTGCGTCGGGAATACCCATGCGGGAGACTGGAGGCGGGAGACTGGAGGCGGGAGACTGGAGGCGGGAGACTGGAGGCGTGAGACTGGAGGCGTGAGGCTGGAAGAAGGACCGGAAGTCCGGAAGTCCGGAAGTCCGAAAGACCTGTCTTTTAGTTGAATATGCCTGATACCTGGGGACATTTAAAAGCTTTTCCAGAGTGCAGACAAATACCCTAGTTGCTCACCCATAAAACGATGGTCTTCCGGACTTTCCGTCTTTCGGACTTCCGGTCTTCTTCCGGTCTGTCTTCCCGTCTTCCGAACTTTTCAACAGCCTGTGGGAAAAAGCGGTAATTTTTTCATTTCCACTTCTTTATTTCTCGATTCTAATCCCTACCTTTGCCGTCCTAAAATTTTCGAACATCATGGCCAGAGTATGTCAGGTAACAGGTAAGGTTCCGGTGCGTGGAAACAAGGTTTCCCACTCAAATATCAAGACGAAGCGTCGCTTTCTGCCTAACCTCCAGAAGAAACGTTTTTACCTTGCGGAAGAAGACAAGTGGATTACGCTTAAGCTAACAACTGACGCCATCCGTACCATCAACAAGAGGGGCTTATTTGTAGTGGTAAAAGAATTGAGAGCCCAGGGACAACATATTTAAGAGCGACTGCGCTTTGGTTAAGTTGATTAGCTACACCGAAGACCGACGCACAAACTTATTAACTAAACAACAATGGCAAAGAAAGGAAACCGTGTACAGGTAATTCTGGAATGTACTGAGCATAAGACTAGCGGTAAACCTGGTACAAGCAGGTACATCACGGTAAAAAACAAGAAGAACAATCCTGAAAGATTGGAGTTGAAGAAATTTAATCCCATTTTGAAAAAGGTAACTGTTCACAAAGAAATCAAGTAATCGTGTTGGGGAATAGGGAATAGCTATTGGCTGTTCTTCCTGGACTCAATCATAACCTATCAAGTAAGCATCATGGCAAAAGCAGCTAAAACCGCGATCAAGAAAGACCCTAAGCAGGCAGCAGAAGCAAAGAACTACACTAAAGTAATCAAGGCTGTGCGCAGCCCTAAGTCCGGCGCCTATACCTTTAAGGAGCAAATGATCCATAAGGATAAGGTGAAGGAATTCCTCGCACAGAAATAAGATATACCCTGTTCGTCCCATTGAAGACGATAATCTGACATTGGCTAGCTGTCGCGATAGTACGCGACAGCTTTTTATTTTTCATGATCTTTCTCAGCAACTTTCTTACTGCCCATTCCTTATTACTTATTCCTAATTCCCTATTTTTATTCAATTCATGTTAATCTGATTATGGGCCTATTCAACAAGCTATTTGGAAAGAAGGAGAAAGAAACGCTCGACCAGGGTTTACAGAAAACCAAGGAAGGTTTCTTCTCGAAGATCACTAAGGCGATTGCAGGTAAAAGTACCGTCGATGAGGAAGTATTAGATAATCTCGAGGAGGCCCTGGTTAGCGCAGATGTGGGCATCGAAACTACGATCGCAATCATTGATCGGATTGAGAAAAGAGTCGCCAAAGACAAATACATGAGTTCATCCGAGCTCAATAAGATGCTTCAGGAGGAAATTGAGGAAATACTCGTCGATGCACAAGAATCAAATAGTTACGCTTTTGATTCCGAACTGCCACAGAAACCCTATATCATCCTCGTTGTTGGAGTGAATGGAGTTGGTAAGACCACCACTATCGGCAAGTTAGCCTACAACTTCAAGAAGGCCGGTAAGCAGGTATTGCTTGGTGCTGCGGATACGTTTCGTGCAGCTGCCGTAGAGCAACTGACTATCTGGAGCGAGAGGACGGGGGTGCCTATCGTGAAGCAGGACATGGGCTCGGATCCCGCCGCCGTTGCCTTCGATACCGCTCAGAGTGCCGTATCGCGTCAATCGGACATCGTCCTTATCGACACTGCGGGTCGCCTGCATAATAAGGCCCACCTCATGGAGGAACTCAGCAAGATCAAGCGTGTTATTCAGAAAGTGATCCCCGATGCTCCACACGAAGTACTCCTCGTGCTGGATGGATCGACTGGGCAAAACGCTGTTGAACAAGCTAAACAATTTACTGCAGCAACGGACGTAACCGCTATAGCAATCACAAAGTTAGATGGTACGGCAAAGGGCGGTGTTGTGTTAGCTATCGCGAATCAATTCAAGATTCCAGTGAAATTCATCGGTGTTGGTGAGAAGATGGAGGACCTGCTCGTGTTTGACAAGCATGAGTTTGTGGATAGCCTGTTTAATTTGGAGAGAGAGTAGCTTTTGATCAGTGGGATATAGTTGAATAAGTTGAATGGGTTGATTGAGTTGATTTGGTTTGGAGCAGAGTTGAATTAAAGACTTGCTGGCTAAGTCAGGACCGCCAGGATGCGTAAGGACACGCATCCGGGTGCCGGATTCATAACTCACAATTTCCTAGTTCCTAATTCCCAGTTACTCTTAATTCGGGTTTACAACATTTCTTTCCCAGATATAAATCCTCTTCACAGAATCTTCAAAAACGGGCTGGTAATACCTTCCCTTTACATGCCTGAAATAATCGTTCTCCGAGCTACCTTCCTCGAAGAAACTAAGGTGCCTGTTCTTACTGACGACAACTCTCGGTCTAACCTCTTCAAAGAGATATTTTAGTTCCTCCATCGACGACGTCTTCAGATTTCCAAAGTATTTAAAAAGGAACGGTCTTGCCAGGGACGAAGGATGCGTAGTGCTCTTGGTGAGCGGGTATCGATCGATGAACCAATAGCCAATATGATAATCGGCGAAAAAAACCGCTTCGTTTTCCAATCCTTTCTTATTTATTTCTTCTATCGCGATCAGCGAGCTGCCGTTGTAAAACTTCCCGGTTGCCACCACATGCTTCCCTAATCGATAATATTCAAGCATCGCCTCACCACTCACCAATATCACTACTATGATGATCCAGGCCATACGAGGCCGATAATCGCGGCCAGTGACTATACCGAGAAGTAACAGCGCCAGGAAAGGATAGACCTGCAGGAGATAGTGACCATTGACAGTCGCACTAGAAAAAAAAGTGTAAATGGTTGCCATTACCACGATCACGAAAGCCCAGGCAGCTTCCCTTTGTTCAGGTGCCATCCTTCGAATGGAGAGGAAGGAGACGATTAGTCCCACAACTATAATCCACCACGTCTTCTGGATCTTCTGACCGATTGATAGATGCAGCGCCTGGCCATACTCATAGGGCGCCAGGAAAACCGAATCAACAAATAACTCGAACCTGTTACTTGCGAGAAATGGGATCGCGACGAGAAATATGCTTAGGAGAATGCCTCCCACCATAGCGAGCATATGCTTTACTATCTTCCTTAAAGGAAGTTCCTTCCCATACAGGACAGCGTACAGTGCTAACAGGAGTGGGATTGCATATGCATAATTCATCTTGCACAATAAGGCACAGCCCAGGAAGAGTCCTGACAGAAAAAGTGTGGGAACAGATTTACGCTTCAAAAAGAAGTACAGCGCCGCCAGCATGAAGAAGACTGCGATATGTTCCGACATTACCCCCTGCACACTTCCGAAGAGACTACTAAGCAGAACATATACGAAGGCGACCAGGAATCCATTTTTTAGTTCTGCCAGCCTCGCAATGGCAATAAGCAACAGTGCTGATCCAAAAATTACAAGGGTACCAAACACCCGGATCGCCACTAGAGAATCGGGGAAGATGAATTCGATAAGTCCGAAAAGGTAGAACAGCAGGGGCGGTTTAAGATCCCACAGGAAGTCATAAGGAAGGTATCCATCCGCGACGCTTTGTCCCATGAGAATAAAAGTGCTTTCGTCACGATCGACATAATCCCTGAAGAAAAAGGGAAGCCTGATGAGGACAAGCACAAGCAAGAGAAATGTGCTCCTTGAATAAATGATCCTTCTGATGCCTGTCCCCATTTGGTCCGATTGGTTAATTGCCTGTAAATATATCCTATCTCGGTTTGGAATATTTCTTTATGGTGGATACTGGATGCGATCCCTATTATGGATATGGTTTTTGTGATTGATACTGGTTACTTCCGAATGTGGGGCCATGCTTTTTGTGATGGATACTGGGGTGCTATCTGGTTGCTTCGCTTCGCTCGCAATGACGATCTAGCTTCTAGCCTCCCGCCTCCGGTCTCGCGCCTCGCGCCTCCGGTCTCGCGCCTCGCGCCTCCGGTCTCGCGCCTCCCGCCTCCCGCCTCGAGAAATTGACCTACCTTTGCACACTTATTCAGTCAGGAAAACGAACATGAAAGCACGCACATTAAAGAGGGATCGGGTAAATATCATTACGCTTGGATGCAGCAAGAACATGGTCGACAGCGAGGTACTGAGCGGTCAGCTCCTGGCTAATGATATTGAGGTCGTTCACGAGAACAAAAAGCTCGATCACAACATCGTGGTGGTCAACACATGCGGTTTCATCGATAAGGCAAAAGAGGAAAGCATCAACACCATTCTCGACCAGGTAGAACTGAAAAGAAGAGGCAAACTGGATAAGGTATACGTGACGGGTTGCCTGAGTGAGCGTTATAAAAACAACCTCGAAGCGGAGATCCCCGAGGTGGACGCCTATTTCGGGACCATGGAGCTTCCGCTCATCCTGAAACAATTCGAGGCGGATTACAAATCTGAGTTGATTGGTGAAAGATTACTAGCTACTCCGAGTCATTATGCCTACTTGAAAATATCGGAGGGGTGTAATCGTACTTGTGCCTTCTGCGCGATCCCGTTGATGCGGGGCCAGCATACCAGCAGGACAATAGAAGACCTCGTCAGGGAAGCGGAGGGCCTTGTGAAGAAAGGCGTGAAAGAAATCATGCTCATTGCACAGGAATTGACGTATTACGGCCTTGATATCTATAAAAAAAGAATGCTCCCCGATTTGCTGCACCGGCTTGCGGATATCCAAGGCCTTGTATGGATCCGCCTCCATTATGCATACCCTTCGAAATTTCCAATGGAAATACTCGACGTGATGCGCGAACGTGACAACATCTGCAAATATCTCGATATGCCCCTTCAGCACGCTGCGAATAATATGCTCAAAGCGATGAAGCGCCAGATTACCCGCGAGGAAATGGAAGACCTTATACAGGCGATTCGTGAGAGAGTTCCCGGTATCTGCCTTCGAACTACACTAATTGCCGGTTTTCCTGGAGAGACTCGCGAGGATGTTGAAGAGATGAAGCGCTTCCTTGAGAAACAGCGTTTCGATCGCGTCGGTATATTCACCTACTCTCACGAAGAAGGCACGAGCGGTTACCAACTTGTGGATGATGTATCAATGGAAGAAAAAGAGCTGCGTGCGCAAGAGATCATGGAAGTGCAACAGGAAATATCTCTCGAGAAGAACCGCGAAAAGGTCGGCAGAATATTCAAAGTGCTCGTCGACAAAAAAGAATCCGGTAGGTATCTCGGACGTACCGAGTTCGATAGCGTTGAAGTCGACAACGAAGTTGTCATTCACTCGTCGCACAAACTACCCATCGGTGAATTTGTCCATGTGAGGATCACGAAGGCATATGATTACGATCTTGAAGGAGAGGTGATTGAGAATTATCATCTTTTGTGAAACTCACGCAAAGACGCAAAGGCGCAAAGAAAACGGAATTAGGAATAAGGAATCGGGAATCGCAAAACAACCTCCAATTCGAAGAGAACCTCTGCGCCTTCGTGCCTTTGCGTGAACCTTTCTTTCCACTCATACATTTTCGTCCCATCTTATTTTCGTTATCGCTAAATTGACCGGTTGAACTATTAAGTCAATATCATACAAGATGAGGATATACTTAGTTTTTTGTCTATTGTCGTCGATAGTTGTGGATGCACAACGTTTCAATATAAACGTTGGCGGAGATCAACTCGATCGTGCCCTCTATATAACGCATACCGCGGACGGAGGGTACGTAGCCTGTGGATATACTGGTAGTTTCAGTTCGAGTATCGATGCCTACCTGGTCAAGACCGACAAAGCGGGAAATGTACAGTGGCAAAAGAATTATGGTGGCCACAAAATGGACCTCGGATGGAGCGTGCTGGAAGTAAAAGGTAAAGGTTACTTGCTACACGGTTCTACCAGCAGCCGCCGCGACACCATCAATCAGGATATCTTCCTTGCACTCATAGATTATACCGGGAATCTTATTTGGGAGAAGACCTATGGCAATGATCATTACGAACGGACCACTTGTGTACTGGAGACCATTGGGGGCGATTTACTACTGATAGGTCAACGCACTGCGCCTGACAAACTCAATATCGACAGCTACATGATTAAGCTAAGCCGGTCGGGCGACATAATCTGGGAGAAGACTTTTGGTGGCCCACATGTCGAAAGAACGTTCTATGGAGTGGAAACAAAACAGGGCGATTTTCTCGTGACCGGTCTTATACTCCCGCACGGAACTGACAAGGCCGATATCCTCCTGTTAAAGGTTAGCGCAGCCGGTCAACTACTCTGGACGAAGACATACGGCGAGAAAGACAAGCACGACATCACGCATAGCTTTACCCGGAATGGCGACGGCAAGACGTTTACACTAACCGGTTACAGCGAATCCGATTCAACCGGCTTGCACGACGGGCTATTCATGCAGATAGACGAGGAAGGAGTGTTGCTGATGTCCACGCGGTACCATACAGGAGAGGATATCCGATTGATGCACTCGGAGGAGACATTGGACGGCGGATTCATCGTGACTGGCTATTTCCGTGGCGACATCACCCGAAACATTCATGATGCGATACTACTCAAGTATTCAAGGAACGGGATTGTACAATGGAGGAAGAATTTCGGCTCTGTGGAGGCCGACGACCAGGGATACTGGGTTGTCGTGAATAAAGATGGCGGATATACAATAGCAGGGTATACTCATAGCGTTGGAAAGGGTGGTGACCTTTGGATCATTAGAACGGATGAGAAGGGGTTCTAAAAATTTCTTACATTCAGGTAGGGTTAGCCGTTTAACGTTTAAGGTTTAACGGTTAACGTTCTGATTTTCGATGAAACTTTCAGTTGGCTTATTATACTGAAGAAACATTAAACCTTAAACGTTAAACGACTAAGGAGGCTTGTATGAATAAGAAAGTTATCGGCAGTTATTCAAGGAGAAAATTTCTTCACGACCTGTCCATTCAGGCAGGAATGGCGGCGTTGGCCATGAACGGAGCCGCTTTGATTTACTCATGCGATGACAATAAAGACAAAACCAATAAAGACTCTGTCGATAAGAGCAATCAGAAAAAACTTGGCGTAGCGCTCGTTGGACTCGGCGGTTATAGCTCCGGGCAACTTGGCCCGGCGTTGAGGGAAACACAAAACTGCTATCTCGCAGGAATTGTAACGGGAACGCCAGCAAAGGCCGATACATGGAAGAGTAGGTATGATATTCCCGAGAAGAGTATCTACAACTATGAAAATTTCGACACTATTAAGGATAATCCCGATATCGATATCGTGTATGTTGTGCTGCCAAATGCGATGCATGCTGAGTACGTTGTACGTGCGGCGAAAGCAGGTAAACATGTCATCTGTGAGAAACCCATGGCAGTCACTGTTGATGATTGCGACCGAATGATCGCTGCGTGCAATGCGGCGGGCAAGATGTTATCGATTGGATATAGACTTCACTTCGAACCCTACAATAAGGAGATGGCACGCCTGGGTCAGCAGAAGGTATATGGCAATCTGAAAAAAATGAGTGCTGGCTTTGCTTTTACCGCCGGAGACAAGAACCAATGGAGATTGAAGAAGGCTCTTTCGGGAGGTGGACCGTTGATGGACGTTGGCATTTATTGTATTCAGGGGATGTGTTATACAACAGGGATGGAACCAATCGCGGTACGTGCACAGGAAGGTGCCAAGACAGATCTTGAAAGATTTAGTGAGGTTGAACAGTCATTGACCTGGCAGTTTGAATTTCCCGGCGGTCTTATCGCCGATGGAAAAACGAGCTACGCGGAAGGTTATAACTTTCTGAAAGCGGAAGCCGAGAAAGGCTCTTTCGAATTGACATCGGCATATGGTTATTCGGGTCAACAGGGAAGGACAACAGAAGGAAAGATGGATTTTCCAAGAGTGAATCAACAGGCCAGGCAAATGGATGATTTCGCAGATGCGATCCGCAATAAGCGACAGACACAAGTGCCGGGTGAAATGGGAAGAAGAGACGTTAAATTACTTCAGGCGATTTACAAGGCCATGAAGACCGGTGAAAGAATAGCAATTTGATGTCGGCAAGGAGATCGAAAATTATTCATGCAGATTCCTGAAAATCATCTGGTGGTTTGAATCATAACTCAAATCGATAATTCCCACAATTGTATTTCCCCCCATCTGATAGCTTATACTGATTTCCGATTGAGAAGGATAGGTATCGATGCAGTCGAAACAAAGAATAGATGCGATGTTACCACATTTATTGTTTATCGCGTCAACTAGAGCGTTCAAGGTCTGATCGGAGTAGGTCCGCGTAGGCAGGCTTAAGAGGTAGCCCGTGATCTCCGCTCTCACACGTGCGTCATCCTTGTCTAAGATCCCCTGTCGCAATTCCTTACAGCCGGCATCTGCTTTTTCCTTTCTACATCCACCTGCCAGGGTTACCGCCACGATCATAACCAGGAAGATTTTTCTATACATAGTTTTTTGTTTAGCTGACAATCAGATTCCACCTATCGTTGCATGAACTCAGGTGGCAGGGAAAATCCGCCTGATTAAAATTGTCAGACCACCCAGCACTCCACCGGCTACCAGACCCATAATTGGGCCCGTAAGGAGCGGAAAGTATCTCGGAGGCATGAACGTTACTTTGTCGAAGTTCTTCCTCAACAAAGGGTTGTTCGCCATATAAGAGTCGAAGAACAGCGATTGTATGAAGCCATTTAGAATCCCCCAGGCCAGTCCGATCAATAGGCCATGAAGAAATGGCTTATAAGCGTTATTCTTAGACAGAACCAGCGTCGCGAAAATGGTCATGAGCAGCCAGAGAATGGGTTCGATTTTCTGCGTGTACCCATTTATCGCTAACAGTCCCATGATTAGGCCAAAGGATGAAAGGAGTGATATTAGGAACCAGTTCATGATCAGTTTCGGTGTTTTACCGAATACTAAAGTACTGGTTTGTTTCGATTCTTAATCCTCATAAAGGGAATTCGAGGCGGTGATAAAATCCTAATTTTAATGCGATGACGGAAGTAGACATCATAAAAAGGAATGTAGCGCGCCATGCGTTAGATCTCATCGAACCGGGTATGACCATTGGCCTGGGTACGGGGTCCACCGTAGAATGGCTCATAAAGGAATTGGCAGAAAGGGTAGCCCAAGGTTTTGTACTGACTGTCGTTCCCACATCGCTAAAGACTGCCGAGTTGGTACGGAAGATTGGTATTTCGGTCGTTGACCTCAACGATGTAGACGCGCTGCTGCTTACTATTGATGGGGCTGATGAGATTGATCCTTTTGGCCAATTGATCAAAGGGGGCGGAGGCGCTCTGTTGCAAGAGAAAATAGTTGCCGCAGCGTCGCAGGAATTGATCATAATCGCCGATTACACGAAACATGTCACACAGTTGGGTCAATTTCCCTTGCCAGTAGAGGTGATCCCTTTTGGATATAAGAATGTTGCGAAACGTATACTTGCTTCAGGTGAATGCAAATCATGTATACTAAGGGAAAAGGCCGATGCTCCTTTCATCACCGATCATGGTCATTACATACTTGATTGTAATTACGAGAGGATTTCCAACCCAATGGAGCTTGATTTGTTCCTACATAATATTCCGGGAGTTGTAGAGACGGGGCTGTTCATACACCTGGCAACTCGTGCATTAATTGGATTCCCTGATGGGAGGGTAGAGGAAAGGAAATTTAGATAGGAGGGGATTATTTTACTACGACAATCTTCTGGCGAAAAGTCTCGCTTCCGAGGCGAATTACAGCCATGTAAATTCCGGGCGGTGTGCCTATCAGTGATTGGAGACTGATAACATTCATCCCTGTCGACACATCGCTAAGATTGACTGATATCAGCCTACCTGCAGGATCGAAGATTTCGGTTTTCATTTTGCCATTAAACGTTGCAGATACCTGTACCTGCACAATGTCCTTTGCCGGGTTGGGAAACAGCACTATCTGGTTGCTCAATTTTCCAAGGGTGAAACGAATGGTATTGCTAACCTTGACTGTGCCAGAAGTGGAAACAAGTCTTACTCGATAATAGGCGGAGGGCGCCTGTGCATTTCTAATATCGTTCTTGTAATTATATGATCCTATAGGCTTTGATGAAGGTGTTTTTCTAATTTCTCCCAAAGATTCAAAATGAGTTCCATCCCAGCTCCTCTCAATGATAAAATAGGAGACCAGTTGATTGTCTGTCACTTTCCAATTAAGCGCAATTGCAAAATCAGTGGATACACCCTGGAAATCAAAAAGGCTCACATTAAGAACCTCACAGGGAGCAAATGGGAGAATTTGAACCGTGTCGGTGGCATACGCCCCGCAACTTGCAAGCAGATGCTGTGTCACGATGTATGTTCCCGGTGTGTCGACAACGATGGTAGTACCGTTTGCGCCACTGACGATATTTCCGTTAGGGGTAGTCCATGTATAGCTGGACGTAATTAAAGGATTCGTTACATGTATTTGCGCTACCGAACCTTGCGCACATAAGTATGGTGTCTCGGAAACGATGGCCGCCCTGGGCGGATCGAAGAATGCAAAGGGGGCTACGAAGTCTTTAAGTTCGGCCGTGAACGACGCCGATGCCCTTGTCTTTACAAGTACTTTACGAAATGGCATACCACATGGATCACCTCCGAGTCTTGTAAGAGGATCCAATCCAAGCTTGGTTAGATTGACCGAAAGTTCGACAAACTGCTTCGCGTCGTAATTGGTTGCGACAACATCATTCTGTAGCACGATCCCAAATGGGCCACCCCATGTATTGTTGGCGCATTGCAAGCCAGTATAGTAAGTTCCGGCCGTCTTAGGCTGAATACTCGCATAACCATACATGGCCCCTGCCGATGCTCCATCAAAATTGCCACTCCAGCTAAAGGCTGCGGGCGAGATTGAAAGTTTGGACTTGTGTATCCATATCCTCGCCTCTATGAAGGACAAGGATGAACTCTGGTATTCTGCACTCAGGATGATGTCGCCAGCCCTGGTGATATTACCGGATGCATCGAACTCCCAGCTTGTATGTCCGGCATCGGGACCATACCCGCCGAATTCGAGATTAGCTCTATCATAATAGAAATCCGTCTGGTACATTTCGAAATCGAAGTATCGATTACCAGTTGTGTTATCGAGGGAGAGACCTCCGAAAAGCCAAAGAGAGTCAGTACCATTAGGCCCGGCTCTCCTTACATGCACAAACATGTCTAAGATATCATTCTTATCAGGAATTCCCTGCGACACTGGCGTGGACCAATCTATTGGGTTATCGCCGTTCTTATTGCTACCCGATGCGAATACCGTCGAATCGTCTCCATGGAAATCGCGGACAAGTATGGCGTCGAGAAGTGTCCGGTTGTTGACAACTGAGTACGCCGGATATCTCATTGTGCGGGCAAACGTAGTCCTTCGGAAAGCCACATCTGTTGAGTAGCGAGCTACTATTCCTGCAGCGCCTGTTGTATCAATGACGAATTGTCCAATACCCGCTGTTCCCGGAAAATGATACCAGTCATCATTACCGGCCTGCAATAGACCGTTATAATAATTCGACCTTAGATCTGCATCTACCCCAAAGTTTCCCCTGATTACGGGCGAAGTGATTTGCGCCTTCACCATTGGTGAACAAAAAAATAACAAAGTAAAGATGGGTAGAAGTCTCTTCATGGTGTCGGCTCCGGGGGGAGCATTAAGTAATGTGAGTCTTAATGACTCACGATCTTGATGTCCGAAACCTCTGAAGTAATACTGTAGTCACCTTCAAAATAGGCAACAACACGATAGTAAATGCGACCCGCAAGAACTTCCTTGTCATTGTACTTGAACGTGCGTTCAGCAGTGCATTCTATTGTCGCTATATTTTCCCACATAGAGTATGGGTCTGTTGGATCCTGGTAGGTACGCTGTAATTGGAAATAAAGCACACCGGTATTAGTGGTAAGCGCCCACGTTGCAACCGCGCCTTTCTGTTGGCGATGCGTGCGGAAGAAAGAAAACTCAGCAGATTGATTCGAAACTACTGTGTTCTTTGCCTTTGTTGAGACGAAGACAGGCGTCGGGATTATCGAAGAAGCGGTAATTAGCAAGATCGTCGAAAAGGCGAGTAGCTGTGATTTCATAAGGTATAATTTAGACCCTAAAAGTATCAGATTAACAATACTCTGGCAACCGTAAATACCTTGGAAATCCACCAAAAACCAGCCTGTAAAACTACGGGAAACTAGTGTTTTTACGTACGATGACGGGAGCTTGAGTGCCTGGAACTAAGTAATGGAAATAAGGCAATGAATGGACACAAAAAAAGAGCATCCGGATGGATGCTCTTTGATTATATCTTTTGGTCTTCATTACTTGATCTTAAGTACGGGCTTCAGCTTGTATTCACCGTTGCCAGTCTTGATGACTGAAAGCGCTGCGTCGAAATCGATCAGGAGCGAGTCTGCCGTTGCATTCAGGTTCTTGTTCAATTTAAGTTTTAGACCAGATTCGCTGCCACTGGGGATTGTGAGTGGATATAGCACGTTATCGATCATAATGCTATTATCATCACCAAGTACAAAACGAATTTCCTTCAAAGTGCCTGTTGGAACCATTCCTTGTGCCAATACAGTGTCGATACCATTTTGGAAATCGAGAAGATTGTATACTGCCGAAGTGGTGTTTAGGGTTACCCAATTCGAAGTACTGTCATTCATCTTCACATTTATCTCCCGGATATCCACGTTTACTTCAGTTGCGTCAAACGGATTGTCCGTCATTTTGATTTTCAGGTCTGTCTGCCCGGAACTGTTTTCCTTCTCACAAGAGTTGAAAATCAAGGCAGAGAACACAGCGGCGGCTATCACGGAAAGTTTACGGATTGTCATAATTACTAAGTTTTCACACCCAACAGAAAAAACCATGCCGCGAAGGCATGGTTATGTCGATTGTGTAAAAACAGAAATTTTAAAAGGGGAAAAACCCACTTCCGACTAAACCAAAAGGCTACTCGCGTCGTAGTGATCGTCTTTCAGACTTTTCCGTCTTCCGGACTTCTGTCTTCTTTATTTAGTTACTAAACTTCGAAACTTTTCAATATTCTGCATGCTTTCAAACTTGATTGGAATGTCTTTCGAGATCCCTGCTTTTTTCACCCGTGCTGAGCCATCGATACGAAGGAGCACTTCTTTCTTCTTGTATATTTCGCGCTGATTCTTCAATGCACCAATCATATCGAGCTTAATAATAGCCGGCACAACAAATTCTGAATTTCTGCCTACCTGGACTTTCTCCCTTAGATTGAATCGACCGATGTACGCATTGTCGATATAGACATCGCCCCTTGCTTCGCTAAGTTGAACGCTGAAGTTATTGGGGTTATAGTAAATGAGGTCGATACCTGCAGTCGATTGAAGGACGCCCAGCTCAATGAGACGAATCTCGCGGACATCACGATATTCCGGTTGTTTCACATTCGAAGTGCCACAGGAGGTAAGGAATGCGAGGCCGATCAAGAGAGTAGAGATTACGGGTTTCATAATAGTTTATTTTAAATGTTAAGGAATGTTGACGTAGTTGACTCGGTTGATTGAGTTGATTGGGTTGATTAAGTTTCGCAACTCTCAGTCTGCGATCTGACTTAGTTTTATCAACTCAATCAACTTTAATCAACTCAATCAACCGAATCAACTACTTAATGCAAAGTATCGAGCCAGTTTGCGTTAATTCCAGCGTTTTAACATGGGGTTAGAAGAATCAGATCGAATGGCGTGGAATCAAACTAGGTTTAGCGATTTTTTATATTTTCCTTAAGGCTGATGGTATTTAATTTGACAGTGGGATTACATTAATCAAGTAAAACATACACTATGAAAAAATGGACAGTTGCCGCACTCCTTTTGCTGGGGGTTGCTGGTGCCGATGCCCAGGTACGGGTTGGGGTCAATGTCAACATCGGTTCTCAGCCGGATTGGGGTCCGGTGGGCTATGAAAGGGCCGATTATTATTATCTGCCCGACATTGAATCGTATTATTATGTGCCTACCGGCCAGTTTATTTATCTCTCAAACGGTCGATGGACTTTCGCAGCGCACCTGCCTTCACGCTACTCTCGCTACGATCTCTATTCGGGTTATAAGGTAGTCATCAATAGGCCCTATGCCTATCGGTACTACAATGACGATCGAATTCGCTACTCAAACTACCGGATTTACAATGGCAAACAGAAATGGAAGGGAAAGCATTATAAACATGGCAAGAAACATAAGCATAAGTAACGTTTAAAGTTTAAGGGTTTAACGTTTAACGTTCATTAATCCGGTCACGCTTTTCAAACATCAAACATATTGAAGAATGAAAACAAGATCGACTTAAGAACGTTAAACGTTAAACCCTTAAACGTTAAACGATCTAAACATCCAGCTATTGGTAGTACGCCCAGATTGATACAAGCGCCGTAAGAAGAAAAACACCAGCAACTACAAGAGTAGCCTGTACTTTTTCATTCTTCAATAAAGTGTTGATTTTTTTCATGCACAAAAGTTTTAAAGTTTCGGAAAAAGGGTTCAGGATTCCATGCGGATACCGGAGATTAACGAAACAGATTCTTTTGTGATTCTTACGGAGGAATGGGAAGGAGCCACAAAACTAATCAAGTTTGATTGCTATGTCAAGTCGTAAACAAATGTATTTTTACGAGTGAATACGCCATAACTCATTTATTCTCAATAAACCGAGAATATAATAACAACCCGATGAGATATGGTACAGGTAAAACCATAAATCACCCGGCAAGAATGCACAAAAAGAAAGTACTATGTTTCGGAGAACTGCTTCTTCGAATTTCGCCGGCCTCTACCGAAGAAATGACCGAAAAAAACCCAATGTTGCTGTATGTTGGTGGGGCGGAGGCCAACGTCGCCACTGCACTTGCTGGTTGGAACATTCCAGTGAAATATTTCACCGCTCTTCCCGACAATTTCATGAGCCGCCATGTAATTGATTATCTCGAGTACAAAGGCATTTATACCTCATCGATACAATTTTCCGGTGACCGCATCGGCGTATACTATCTCGAACGTGGAGCCGACCTCAAGGGAAGCATGGTGTATGACCGCGATCACTCTTCTTTTTCAAGGCTCATGAGGGGAGTGGTTGACTGGGACAAAGTATTGCATGATGTAGAATGGCTGCATTTCACTGCTATCAGCCCGGCATTAAATGAGGAGGTAGCCGAGGTGTGTTTGGAAGGAATTGAAGCGGCCTCACGTAAAGGCATTCTGATCTCAATGGACCTCAACTATCGCTCCCGGCTGTGGAAGTATGGCAAACAACCGATCGAAGTGATGAGCCGGCTCGCCGCTCAATGCGACGTGTTAATGGGCAATATCTGGAGTGCGAACAGCCTGCTGGGTATTCCATTAGACACCCATATACATGATAAGGAGAGTAAGCAGGCATACCTCGAACACGCACGGACAACTTCAATTGAAATCATACGAAAGTTCCCTAAATGCAAGACAGTCGCCAATACTTTTAGATTCGACAGTGCGGGAAACCATGTGAGATATTACACCGCCTTGTTTACGGATGACTCTTTATATGTATCACCAGAGTTTTCGTGTGAAGGGGTGATGGATAGGAGTGGCAGCGGTGATTGCTTCATGGCTGGGCTTATCTATGGATTATATAATCAACATGCGCCCCAGGAGATCCTCGATTATGCCACTGCGGCTGCCTTCGGAAAGTTGCAGGAAAAGGGCGACGCTACTGGCCAGGATGTCTTGACAGTTAAACAAATCAGGAGGGAAGGAACATAGTCGCGCGACAATTCCTGTTTTCGTTATTTAATTACCTTTGTGATCTTAAAGTGTTGTAAAATAATCATCGAGCAGTTATGTTTAGATCAGTCATTACCGGTACCGGTTCATATATTCCAACCATCATACAGTCGAATGTAGATTTTACCAATCATAGCTTTTACCAGGAGAATAAGCAGCCACTAGAGGTACCCTCGGACGAGGTGGTAGAAAAATTTCGACAGATCACAGGTATTGCCGAGCGAAGGTATCTCCCTAATCACCTGAATACCTCTGACATCGCAGCCATTGCCGGGCGAAAGGCGATCGAGGATAGTGGTATTGATCCTGAGACGCTGGATCAGATCATCGTAGCGCACAACTTCGGTAATGTGGTTAAAGAAACGATCCAGACCGATGCGGTACCGTCCCTGGCAAACAGGGTGAAACACGAGCTAGGCATTCATCGCGCCGGATGCATCGCTTATGATATTTTATTCGGGTGCCCTGGCTGGGTGCAGGCCCTCATACAGGCCGATGCGTATTGCAAAGCAGGGATGGCACGTCGGTGCCTGCTAATAGGAGCAGAGACACTATCCAGGGTGATAGATATGTATGATCGAGATAGCATGATCTTTTCAGATGGTGCAGGTGCCTGCGTGCTCGAATACAAGGAAGTAGACCCAGCTGGTCCCGGCATCCTTGGGTATGCCGCAGAATCTCACAGCATGGAGGAGATCTATCATATTAACATGGCAGAATCATATTTCCCTGGCAGTGACCCTGCAGTTCGGTTTATAAAGATGAAAGGCCGTAAGGTATATGAGTATGCGATGAAACATGTGCCTTTGGCGATCAAAGAATGCCTCGAGAAAAGCGATGTGAAAGTTACCGAGCTAAAGAAAATCTTCATCCACCAGGCAAATGAAAAGATGGATGAGGGTATCATCAAACGGCTTTACCAGCTATATGACCTCGATCCTGTGGAAAATATAATGCCCATGAGTATTCACTGGCTTGGAAACAGTTCCGTTGCTACGGTACCTACGCTACTTGACATGGTAAGAAAAAATGAAATGCCTGTTCACACCCTTGAACGTGGAGATGTAATTCTTTTCGCCTCTGTGGGGGCCGGGATGAATGTGAATGCGGTGTGTTATCGTTATTAAGGTGAGTGGTCAGTGGCGAAGTAAATAGTGAATGGTGAGTAGTGAATAGACTCTTTTGATATATCCTTCACTCCCGACTCGTGCCTCCAGTCTCCAGCCTCCCGACTAGGCTGTAGTAAGCGTCCTCAGCCAGTTATAGACCGACATTTCGCTCTTCGCCTCGATCGGCAGGTGCTTGACAATCTGTTCCTCGATTTTACGACCCTCTTCGACCGTAAACCTCTCGGAATCGGATCCGTAGACATTAATGATATAAAGAACCTGGTCACCGTTATAGCGATCGAATGAGCGTCGGGTAGGAGGGCCATCATAAGAAGCCTTGGCCTTATCATCAGACCAGGTATAATGTTCATTCAGTAAATCCTCCTTTAAAAACGGCATATAATGATTAAGTTTTAAGTGATCGAAAAAAGCACTTGAGATAGCGAATAAAAGATTAAGAAAGTCAACGGGTTACGGGGTGGTGTCGCTCTTTTTGAATCAGGCTTCAAGGTACGCTTTTTTTGCCAGTCGCTGCGATCATTCCTGTTAATTCCTAGAGTCAGGGGATCATGCTATTGATCTGCTCCCGGATGATATCCATTCTGAGAGGCTTGGTAAAAAAACTATGAATACCCTCTCGCAGGGCTTTTGATTTTATATCTGGCGTGGCATCCCCGCTAACCATTATCACCCTGATCGTCTTATCGAAATCCCTGATCTTCTTCATGAAGTCAACTCCAAATCCATCGGGTAGGTTATTGTCAAGCAGTATCAAAGATGGCATCACCTGCTCCAAACATTCCCAGCCTTCTTTTAGTGTATGAGCTGAGGACACCCGAAGAATACTTGATGAGAGCATGCTTGTCATCAAGTAGCAAAAGTCCATGTCGTCGTCTATGATCAGGACAGAATTCATAGGTAAGTGTATGGCTATATGTTGCAACAATTCAGCCACATAATTTACGCTAAATTTTCTCAGCCGATGGGTAGGAAATTTCCCGGATGTAACGAGTTTGTCCACGAAAGTGGTGAGTAGTGTGCGATGGCTAGCGTCAATCGAAAGGAATTGAGAATTGCTGTAAGAGCCCATAGGAACGGGAAAACCTAGTTCTCGATTTCGTGCTCGCACACTGAACATTAAACAAAAAAAAAGAGCCTTGAAAGGCTCTTTAAGATTTTTATCGTTGAGGATTTACCATCTCTTGTTGTCAGCGCGTGGGCTCTTCTCTCTAGCGACGGAGACAGCCATCGCCCTGCCTTCTACTTCCTTGTTGTTAAGGTTCTTGATAGCTTCTTTCGCCTCGGCGTCAGAACCCATTTCAACGAAACCGAAACCGCGGCTCTTGCCTGTCTCTCTATCAGAGATAACTTTAGCAGAAGAAACAGCACCATACTGCTCAAACAATTTTCTTAAGTCGTCATCAGTCGTATGAAAACTAAGATTTGAAACGTACATGTTCATAAAACAAAAATTTAAATAATACAATTAAAATACCTGTGATGAAAGACCTGACAGCAAGGAGTAAAGAGGAGAAAAACTGTTACTTGACGAAGAGTAAGAATAGATCCTGATCCTGACTAAATGTTGGAAGAGCTTTAAATCACTCCGTGAAGGTAATGGTTAATCCTCACTCGTAGATTTATAATTCATCAACCCCGGGTTTCCCCCGATTAGTTTAACAGTCCTTTTCCTGGTTCTCAAGCTTGGGTCATCATACATTCCTTGTATCCAACCACCTCTGCGCCTGGCCTGGCTTTCAATAAAAGCGCCAACTCCTGTGCCTTGGAGGCTGATACCTGATATTCCACAATATACCCGTAAGCGCAATTCTCGTAATAGGCCTGGTAAATAGTCACCTTTTTTTGTAAAGGGGCCTTCTTGTAGAAATCTATATCGTTTTCATCATGGCTCACAAAAGCAAGTAACCTTGTGTCATCATTTTCCGTATCATCCTGCTTGCCATGAATGAGGGTATATCCTCCGGCTTGAATAACTTTTACGTTGTGTTCGGGGAAATGCTCCGAACGTTTTTCATTCATAAAACTGAATTGAAAATCCCTTCCTTGCCACTCATGCTGTGAGATATAACGGAACTTACATTTTGTAGTCGCCTCGCGCAATAGAGTTGATTCTGCCTGGTCGGACTTCAATCGCTTCGCATAGCGCTCCCACTTACCAAGAAAATCATCAAGTCCGAGATCGGTTACAAAGCACACAAACTGAACAATAGTATCTTTTTTCATTAGTTATTTTTAGTAAAACAAAATTTGAACAATACGAGATAATTAGATCTACGATGGATAATAGACAGAGTCAATAGAATGCACGACACCGTTTGAGCCCTGCCTGTCTTTCGCCAGGATCTTGGCGCCGTTGATTCTTACCTCTCCATCTATAACTGTTACTTCAACTTCCTTGCCGTTGACTGTAGGTAGTTTTTGTCCATTGCGGAAGTCACGCAACATTTTCTTGCCGGTGAGAACGTGGTACGACAACATGTCTGAAAGTCTATTATTAGTACTTTGTTGCTTCACCATATTATCGAAATTATCAGGGGTCATATTACCGAATGCGAGGTTCACAGGTGCGAGTATCGTAAACGGGCCGATTCCATTAAGTGTTTCTTCCAGGTGGGCAGCCTTTACACCTTTCATCAGGGTGCTAAGGTTCTTATCGGCATTTGCGATCTGCAAAATAGTTGACATAATGTTTTTGGGGATTGAATACAGACAACAGGGCCTGCAGAACATGTAATGTAACCTTTATTTCCCGTATATGGCCTTTTATTAATACACATACAGGCAGCTTGTAGAGTGTTCGGCATAAATTAATCACTCAATTGTTGAAATAAAAGCTGACCTTTGACATCGAGTTGCAAGCCTTCCTACTGACAATCACCCCGGATTTCTAATTTAAACTTTTGTATGTATACATATACCTGGAAAAAATACCTGCCCGTCATCAGGTTACTGCTGAAAAGATCTGCTACTGCAGATCAGGCGGTCTCACTTAATCGCATCGATTTCGAAAAAGGTAATCGTACACGCAAGCCAATCGTTTCTTTCACTTCCGAGTTGGTAAATGGGAAATCATTACTTCTTAACCTTCCCACAGTCGCTAAAGACCTATTGGAAATCCTGTTACAGGATGAAGTTGCGGGAGGTCTACTTCGCAAGAATCATTACATCATCAATCTTAATTCAGATCTGAAATTGACCGTTAAGAATTGCCAGCCGCCTGCACAAGAGGTGGGGAGTGAGGTGACGGTTGATGAGGCGGAGAAGTAGGAGCACGTTTAACGTTTAACGTTCTTATAGGTCGCAGATTTCTTGATATTCCGAATAGTATTGACATTTCAATCTTAGGATAACGTTAAACGTTAAACCCTTAAACGTTAAACGTCAAATAGAGAAAGCTGCTGGGTATGAGAAACGTTCTTCTTAAGAACATCTCCAACACTAAATACCGCGGTCTCTGCGTACCTCGACGCTACTACAATCTGTGTTTTTCCCGCTTCCCTTCTAAAAAGTTCATCAACGAGATCGGGTGAGTTATTATTCTTTGAGAGATGTGATAGTATAAGATGGCTTAACTGTTTTCCCCGATGACGAAGGAATAGTTCAAGTGCCTGCCGGTTCGAAAGGTGACCTCTATCACCACTGATCCTTTGCTTGAGGAAATAAGGATACCCGCCCTGCTCAAGCATGTCCTCACAATAATTTGATTCCAGGAACACAGCATGACATTGTTTGAAATGTTTCGTTACTTCTTTACACGAATATCCAATGTCGGTAAAGACGCCGACTTTGAGATGATCACAGGAGACAACGAAACTATGCGGATCCACGGCGTCATGTGATTTTGTGAAAGCTTGTACCTGCAGACCAGCGATCTCTACCGGCTGACTAGTATCGAAGCCACGTATTAAATGGTCCGCGATTGGGATATTTGAATTGCCAAACGTCGAAGTCGTGATATATACTGGCAATTGGTATTTTTTTGAAAGACCTGGTACGCCGGAGATATGATCAATATGTTCATGGGAAATGAATATCGCGCGCACAAGTGCCATAGAAAGTCCTAACCGCTTCATTCGCCTCTCCGTCTCTCTACAGGAGATGCCTGCGTCGACTAGAATCGCATCGGTAGTGTTCCCGATATAATAACAATTGCCGTTGCTGCCAGAATTGATTGATGAAATGAATAGCGACATGGGGATTCAAAAATAAGGTTTTAGACCCGAGGTTACGACGCCATTGGTTCATGGTAGCTCCAAAGATTTATACACACATACGCTTAGCGCAATCCAAAGTGCTCTCCTATTAAAAGTTAAAATCATTTGATGCTGTGCGTTGGATTTTATCCATCCTTACCTTTCCCTTCTAAACCAAATTACCATGAGACTGATAACATTTGTCGTGCTGGCAATGTTCGTTGTTGCCACTTCCTGCTCCCTCAAGTATGTTACTCCAGGGAGTTCCGTTAAGATTTCTGAATTAGCAGACGAGGATATCTCCAAACTACTTTCCAATAAGCCAACTTCTGTATTTCCGGTGAATATCGCCATTGCAAGAGTGCAGGACAGGTCCTATTCAAATTTTAGGTATCGATCCGAAGCGCAGGAAGCCGGTGCCAACTTCTCCCTTATCCTTACCCGCGACGCTCAGGAAGATGAAGCCTTCGAGAAATTATCCGAATTGAATGGGATCGACCAGGCCTCCCCATTCAACCGGCTATTGCTCCCATACGCGTATAAGTCTATCAAAGACCTGCGCCTCGCGGCCGCGAAGATGAAAGCCGGAATGCTACTCGTATACACCTTTGACACGGATTTCATCATCGATACAAAAAATTACGGGCCTCAGAATGTCCTGAGTCTTGGCTACCTGAAAAACAAGGAAGTGAATGTGGTCACTACGGCCTCAGTCGCATTGTTCGATGTACAGACCGAATACCTCTATGGGTTGGCCGAGGCGACCGCTAAGGAAACCAGGAAGTCGAATGCCTGGAAGAAACAGGATGAAGTAGACAACCTGCGAATTGAAACCGAAAGAAAGGCATTCGCAAAACTGATGGGTGAGATTGAGAAGATGTGGTCTGGAGTGGTTGTTGAGTACAGTAGGAAGTGAGTGGGTGGTTGCATCCAGCATCCAGCATCCAACATCCACCCCAGTACTTCTCGTAGGAAAAATACGAGCAAGTTGAAAATTAAGCTGCGGACAGTACTCGTAGATTCTAAAGATCGGGATAACCACTTCAGGAAATTGGATTGTTGATCTAATTTTCAGGTTGATCCAAACTCCTATGAAACAATTCTTATCTGCTTGTTGTTGCATTCTATACATGCATAGTATTTCCCAGGCTCCCTTCGACCTCAGGGTGACTTCTCCAAAATCATCAGGCGAAAAAGTACTGGTGAAGGCACTGGCTGTGTTTGTTAATCGCGAAGGAAATAAGAAGGCACCTGTAAAGAAGATTAATCTTCCGTCGTCCGCGTGTCCCTATGTTTAGGCAATAGACAATAGTCAATAGGCAAAGGGCAATAGTCAACGTGAAATCGAGGGTTCCACCGTATTTATAAAAAGTCTTCGAATGCAAGCCCCACTAGCCATTCCCCACTAGCCACTAGCAACTAGCCACTTCGCCGTCATTTACATTTCACCTTCACCTTCCTAACCGACCTTGTCTCCCGCACCGCTCCATCGTCGCTAAGGGTGTAAGTAATGAATTCGTCAGTTTCGACACAATTATCCAGGTAGGAAATATGTTCCTGTACAACCTGTCCCTTATCATTTAGCGTAAACCTGCTAATGTGAGGAGTAATTGACGACTGACTCGTGTCGCTAGCGAGTGTAGGAGTTCCAGAACGATACCATGACTTAGCTCCGGCCAATCGATCCAGCTGATTATAGCTGTAAGTTGTGACCTTTGAATCCAGTTGCTGCCCTTCGCGATTGGTGATATACTTCTCCGCTGTGAATAACCTTCCTTTCTCATCTGATACCACTCGCGCTCTTTCCATTCTCCCCATTGGAAGCGGAGCAAGCTTAGTTCGCTCTCTTTGGCTAGTGTTTAAATAAAGTTCCTTCCTGTCGAGCAAGACATTGCCATCGGGAATGGTATAGGAGAAGAAGTAAATACTATCAGGGCGCGCATAGCCATTGAAATAGCCAACGCTGATTGTTCGCTGTAAATTATCAAACCCTACTACACTATCGGGTCGGTCTCCAGATGTAAAAATGGAATATTCCCGAAGAGAATGAACCAGGTCAGCTCGCCCTTTATTGGCACTACGAACCTGCACTAGCTTTCCTTCTTCATTGTAATTGAATGTGAACATATAGGCAAGGCCATGCTTCCATTTTGCATTCTTAATGTCTGGAAAATTGGGCTGTCGCACCGGCAGGTAAACCATCATCCTCTTCATCCGAATTGAATCAAAGCTGACGCGGATAATGTAAACGAGATGATTCATCCTATTTCGTACTGAGATGGTTGCAGCACTATCGGCGACCTGCTGGTAAGTAAGATATCGATCGAGATCCGGAACGATATCGAACTCCTCCTGGTGTTCCGCAATTGCCATCGACGGGTAGTTGAGGAGAAGATGGGTGAAATTTATCGCGTCTTCCTGCCGGGAATTTTTAGACCCAATCTGTGTCTGTGCAGAGACAGTACAGATGAGGATGTGAAGGGAGAGGAAGAGAACGGATTTCATGAAGCAGGTTGATTAGTTGATTGGGTTGATTAGGTTTGAAAATGGCAGCCTCGGATTGTTAAAGTCAAGTTCGCTCACAAACTTAATCAACCCAATCAACTTATTCAACCTCGTACCTTCCCAAAAACTGTAACATTACCGGACGGTTTGCGTTCGAAAACGAACATGTTCGTACTTTTATTGTGACCTTGACTAGTAATAATCATAGGATTACAATGTTGGCATTATTCTCACTATTCACCGCAACGGCTGTTATAGTGTACCCCAGGTGCGCAGATGACGGTCGGCTTTACCCACAAAACTGTTCGCCATGGTCTCACATTACTTCAAAGTCGTGATGCGTAGCCTTCGGAAAAATAAAGGCTTTTCCTTCATCAACATCATCGGTCTTGCCATCGGAATGGCCTGCACACTCCTGATCTTCCAGTTTGTAAAGGATGAGTTGAGCTACGACAGGTACCACGCAGATGCTGGCGATATTCATAGGGTCGTGAAAGATTTCATCAATGACGATGGCAGCCGTATACCGGATGCTACCACTCCCGCCGCGTTAGCGCCGGCGATGAAAACTGATTTTCCCGAAGTGAAGCATATCGCCCGAATACTTCCCGACTGGGGCGGCAGTTGGTTGATTAAGTATGGCGATAAGAAAATATCTGAAGAAAAGTTTTGGCGCGCAGATAGCAGCTTCTTCCAGGTATTTACCTACCCTTTCCTCAAAGGTGACCCTGCAACGGCGTTGAAGGATGTTCAGAATATCGTGCTCACTCACGCTGCCGCGAAGCGATATTTTGGTAGCGAGGATCCGATGGGTAAGACATTGAACGTTTCTCCCGGGGGTGACATGATCGTCACTGGCGTTTTGAAAGACATACCGGCAAATTCGCATTTCCACTTCGACTTCCTCGTATCATGGAAGCAACTCCCGGAGGCCCTGAATACAAATTGGGGTGGATATAACTATTACACCTATATCAAGGTAAATGCAGGAACGAACATGCCCACACTAACTAAGAAAATCCAGGCGTTATATGAACGCAGCCAGGAGGAACGTTATAGCGTATTTTATACCCAACCGTTGACTGGCATTCACCTGGAGTCCAACCTAAAGTGGGAACTCGAGCCAAACAGCGATAAATTATACGTATATGTGTTCTCTTTTATTGGGTTCTTTATCCTGTTGATTGCCGCAATTAATTACATCAACCTTGCTACCGCAAAATCATCGCTACGTGCGAAGGAGATTGGAATTCGGAAAGTTTCCGGGGCCATTCGTACTTCGCTGATAAATCAATTTCTGCTGGAGTCAGTCATCACCTGTCTGATAGCTTCGGTACTTGCCGTATTGATTGCACAGTTAATGACGCCGACAGTCAACCAGATTACCCAGAAGCAATTGACGATCATCGGCGATCCATTCGTGATGTTATACATGCTCGCTGTTGCCCTACTGATTGGCTTAGCTGCCGGAATTTTTCCAGCATTGTATCTCTCTTCTTTTAAACCAATCATGGTATTGAAAGGCTTCAAGTTGAATGAGAGTGGAGCGCTTAATCTTAGGAAAACCCTTGTCGTTGTCCAGTTTACAATCTCTATTGTGCTCATCATAGGCGCACTGATCATTTCGCAGCAAATGAAATTTATACAATCGGCGAAACTTGGCTACAATAAAGACCAGGTGGTGGTAATCAAGAATGCTGGCTTCCTTTCGCGCTCGGACCGGAGTGCTTTCCTCAATGAGGCGCGGCAGCTTCCGGGAGTACAGAAAGCTGCGACGTCTACAAGTATCATCGGTGACAAGTTTGCGACTACCAGGCTACGTCCTAGAGGATCGGAAAAAGAGCAACAGGTAAATTTCTCGACGGTCAGTTATGAGTACATGGACGTAGTAGGAATTGAGATGAAGGAGGGGAGGGGATTCTCTTCATCATTCCCCGCCGATACGATCACCAACGGGATACCAAACGGTCCACTCGACCAAACAATCGGTGGAATTGTGCTGAACGAGACAGCCGTCAGGGATCTTGGCCTTGGTACCCCGGCTGCAGGAAAACAAATACTTTGGGGAAGTGATGGAGACACTACCTATTATTTGAATGTCGTGGGAATCGCGAAGGACTGGCATTTCACATCGATGCGAAATGAGATAAAGCCCTTTGCTTTCCTGGTGCATCCGGCAAGAGCAAATAATTTCACGGTGAAACTGTCTGCAAATAACATTCAAGCTAGCCTCTCGATGCTGGAGAACAAATGGAAACTATTTACCGGGGAACGACCTTTCGAGTATGTTTTCCTCGATGAAACGTTTGCCCGACTCTATGATTCCGAATCAAGGTTCCAGACATTGTTCATTACGCTTGTCATACTTGGAATTCTTATAGCATGCCTAGGCCTCCTGGGACTCGCGACGTATGCGGCCCAACAACGAGTGAAGGAAATTGGAATCCGTAAGACATTAGGCGCTTCGGTTACCAACGTGGTAGGACTTCTATCCCGCGATTTCCTTAAGCTCGTGGTTATAGCTCTCGTACTCGCCATTCCGATCGGTTGGTTCGCGATGAATAAGTGGATTCAGAATTTTGCCTATCGGACCAGCATCGAATGGTGGGTATTCGTGGTTGCAGGCCTGGCGGCCTTATTTGTGGCCTTTGCTACAATTAGCATACAGACGATCAAGGCGGCGAGTGCGAATCCGGTGAAGAGTCTTAGGTCGGAATGAATTGTCGACGTTTAACGTTTAAGGGTTTAACGTTTAACGTTCTTTGATTCGACCCTGTTCTCACACTCAGTCTTCGCAGGGTAACCATTGGGTTTTACTCTATCGAACTTAAGAACGTTAAACGTTAAACCTTAAACGTTAAACGATTTAAGAGGCATCTTACTAACATTTTCAATTGCTCCTGTGAATAAATGGTTGATTGCCAGTCTTCCGTTTCTCCCTTATTAGACTAAATTCGCCCCTAATAAAAACTTGTACACTGTGAGATTAAAGAGTTTAGAAATCAAGGGTTTCAAAAGCTTCGCAGATAAGACTATCGTCAATTTCGACGACAATATCACGGGGATTGTTGGGCCAAACGGCTGTGGCAAATCCAATATCGTCGATAGCATCCGTTGGGTGATCGGTGAACAGAAGATCAGCCACCTCCGTAGCGAGAACCTCGACAGTCTTGTGTTCAACGGATCCAAGACGCGTTCGGCGAGCGGCCTTGCGGAAGTTAGCCTGACATTTGAGAATACAAAGAATCTCCTTCCTACCGAGTTTAGCACCGTCACCATCACCCGTAAATTCTATAAGAGCGGTGAAAGTGAATACCGTCTTAACGACGTACAATGCCGCCTGAAGGATATCCAAAACCTGTTCATGGATACTGGTATAAGTACCGATAGCTATGCCATCATCGAACTTGGGATGGTCGACGATCTCATTAAAGACAAAGACAATAGCCGCCGACGAATGCTTGAGCAGGCCGCCGGCATTTCTATTTATAAGACCAGGAAGAAAGAAGCTAAGCTTAAACTCGATGCCACCGAACAGGATCTTGCCCGTATCGAGGATCTGCTGTTCGAGATCAACAACCAACTAAAGGCACTGGAGAGCCAGGCTAAGAAGGCAGAAAAGTATCATGAAATAAAAAAGGATTACCGCGAAGTGAGCATCGAGCTGGCTAAGGCCGCACTCGAAGGCTTTAATCTTACGTATAAGGAACTAAATGAGCAGCAGGAGAAGGAAACCGACAAGCGGATAAAAATGGAGGCGGAGATCGCTATGGAAGAGGCTTCGCTCGAGCAGGAAAAATTTTCTTTCATTGAGAAGGAGAAGCAACTGCAAAGCTTGCAGCATACTTTCAATGAGCTTGTGCAGGAAGTGAGAACTAAAGAAAACGAGAAGAACCTCGCAGCCCAGCGACTGGAATACCTTCGGGAGAGGGAAGCCAACCTCACAGCCTTTCTTCAAAAAGCAGGCGGCCAACTCAAGGGAATTGATGAGAGCATAGCTTTCACGCAACTGCAAATGGAAGAGGAAGCCAATGCGCTTGAAGGCCTGGGTGAGCAGCTCCAGCAGTTTAGTAACGATGCAACCAGGAAGAGAGAGGTACTTGATGAGAAACGTAAGTCACTCGACCAGCTTCGCAGCGAATTCCAGCAGGTGCAACGCAATCAGTTTGATGCGGAGAAGAAGGTAGTGGTTGCCGATACATCTGTGCAGAATTTGCAAAGAACCATCGCGCAGGTGGAAGAGGAGAGGAAACAACGGGAGGAACAGCGCCATCAACTTGACCAGGAAAGAATATTAAAGGAGAAGGAACTCAACATAAAGAAGATTGACCTGGAACAATTGCAGCATCACCAGGACAATACAAAGGAACAGATCCTCCAAACGCAATCGATCCTCGATGACCTGCGTAACGAACTCGCAGAAGAAAACCGTAAGCTCGATTCGAAGAAGAATGAACACGATCTGCTTAAAAGCATGATCGACTCGATGGAAGGATATCCGGATAGCGTGAAATTCCTGCACAATAATAATAATTGGAACCATACATCGCCGATCCTCTCCGATATTCTATACGTGAAGGAGGAATATAGAACAGCCCTGGAAAATGTACTCGAGCCCTACTTGAGTTATTACGTCGTCAACAACCTCCAGGAAGGGCTGCAGGCTGTTCACCTGCTCGATGAGAACAAGAAAGGCAAAGCGAATTTCTTTCTTTTGGATAAGATATATGCTAACGAGAACGTGATCGGCTCCCATCAATTAGAAGGTGGCATCCCTGCACTCAGTGTGGTAGAGGTAGAAGAGAAGTACAGGAAGCTGGCAGAACATCTACTCGGCAACGTATTCGTAGCAGACAATGAAGATGCCTTGCAGAATAGCAATGGTTTCGTAGTAATTGAAAAGAATGGGAAATATGTAAAAGGTAAGTATTCTCTCACTGGTGGCAGCGTTGGCATGATCGAAGGAAAGAAGATCGGTAGGGTAAAAAATCTCGAGAAGCTACAGGACGAGATCGCTTCCCAGGACGAGGTGGTGGAAGCTCTTCGCGCGACTATCCAGGCCAGGCACAACGAGGTCATCGCATTCAATGAAGATCTTAGGGAATCAGCAATAAAGGAGACCGAGCTTGAGATACAGCAGCTGACTAACCAGGTATTTTCACTGCATAATAAGCTTGAGAACCTGCATTCGATGCAAACGAACAGCCTTCACAGGCTTGAAGAGTTGCAACACCAGATGCAGCAAACGCACCAATCGGTGGAGGGCGTTAGGAATCAGCTTATCGAATACAACGAGCAATTACAGGCATATAATTCCCGGCTGGCTGAAGTAAACGAGGCATTTCTTGAGGCTGAACTGGGTTATAATGAGGCAACGCAGCAATACAATGAGTTTAACCTGCATGTCACGAAACAGCAGAGTAAGATCTCTGCATTGCGCCAGGAACTCGAATTCAAGAATAACCAGTTGGCCGACCTCCAACAGCAAATAGAGAACAACACTACCAGCCTATCTGATACCACAGTGAGTATCGAGCAGTCTGAGGCGTCGCTTAGCGAGATTGAAGCAGCATTGCTGGAGATGATGAGACGGAAGTCAGAAGATGAGACAATACTAAACGAAGCCGATCAGGCCTACTATAACCTGCGCAACCAGTTAAGCGAAAAGGAAAGTGAGCTTCGTCACAAGGTTAAAGAGAAGGAGCAGGTTGAGCATTTACTCGCGGCTATCAAGGACCGCTTAAATGAACTGAAGCTACAGTTGGCGGGCACACGTGAACGGCTGGATGTAGAATTCAGGATTAAGCTGGAGGATATCCTCGACCAGTCCAGGAATACCGAGATTGCACTGGAAGAATTACAGGAGAAAGCAGACCGAATGAAAAAGCGCCTGGAGAATCTTGGGGAAGTGAACCCCACGGCAATCGAAGCGTTTACGGAAATGAAGAAACGTTATGAATTTATAGTAGAACAGAAGAATGATCTGGTGAACGCCAAGGAAAGCCTGCTAAAGACGATTGAAGAAGTAGAGGCGACGGCTAACCAGAAGTTCCTCGATACTTTTAACCTTGTCAGGGAAAATTTCCATAAGGTCTTCAAGTCACTGTTCACAGAGGACGATCAGTGCGACCTCGTCCTTGACAATCCTGATAATCTTGCCGAAAGCGGTATCGACGTTATTGCCAAGCCTAAGGGAAAACGCCCAACGTCATTAACGCAGTTGAGTGGAGGAGAGCGTACATTAACAGCTACAGCTTTACTGTTTGCTATCTACCTCATCAAACCCGCCCCATTTTGTATTCTCGATGAAGTTGACGCTCCATTGGATGATGCGAACGTGAGCAAGTTTACAAACATGATCAGGGAATTCAGCGAAAATTCTCAATTCATTATCGTTACACACAATAAGATGACCATGAGTACCGTCGACGTGATCTATGGCGTGACGATGCAGGAGCCGGGGGTGAGTAAGTTGGTGAGTGTGGATTTTAGGAATTTGCAGCAAAACCAGAATTGAGCGAGAGGTTGATTGGGTTGATTAAGTTGATTGGGTTGAATAAGCTGGGACCAAACCGCATTGAACGATAAAAGTCTCACATTGGTGAGACTTTTTTATTTGTAGGGATATTTCGAACTTAATCAACTTAATCAACCTAATCAACTTAGTCAACTCAACCAAACAACCACCCTATCCCTTCAACTTATTCACCAACTCAGTATACTCCTTCATTGCCTCATCCTTCGACTTCCCTTTTAGCGCTACCCAGGCTTCATACTTCGCCTTGTTTACGAAATCGAACGGATTAGCCGGTGGATCTGTATTTACATCTCCATCAGTTGCCTGCTTATACAAGGAATATAGTTGGAGTAATGTTTCGTTACTAGGCCTGTCTGAAAGGCTCTTACTGTCGGATGCTGCCTGTTCAAATTGTTCTTTCAAATCCATTTATGGGGTTTTTGCGAAAGTAAGAATTCTGCCAGCATGTCGGCTATTTTTTATTTCGTTACCTCCTCTATCACTGTTCCTACCGTGCCGCTTGGCATCTGGATGCGAAGCAATGCCGCAACGGTCGGGGCGATGTCAGACATATAGATTTGCCTATTAGTCTTACCGGGCTTGATATTCCACCCGTAAAACAACAATGGTATATGTGAATCATAGGGATTCCAGGTGCCGTGTGTTGTACCCTTTTCCCAGCCATCGAACCAGCCGGGTTTGAAGGTAAACTGTATGTCACCACTGAGTTTCTGGTTATATCCGTTTGTACTCATCTCCTTAATTCTTGCAGGTAAAGTCGCGTCCTGCAATCTCAGCAGGTCGTAGGCATTGGCAATTGCCGGATGACTCTTTACTTCCAGCGTTGCCCACTGGCTAAACTCTTGTGCATCGATCTTGTTTGCAGTGAGCAAATCCCTGTCAATATACAGCTGGTAATTGATCACCTGGAGGATGCTGTTCTTGATACCGTATTTCTTTTCAGCAAGTTCATTAAGCCATTTCCTTACATCTGCATCATCGAACACCCCTGCTGGGATCTTATTTTCTTTGAGAAAACCAGGGATATGCGCCACCCCATGGTCTGCAGAAAGGAAGAAGAGGTATTGTCCCTTTCCTAGCTTCGCGTCGAGGTATTTAAAAAGCTCTGCAAGGTCTTTGTCGAGCCGGAGATAGGTATCTTCTATCTCGATTGAGTTTGCACCGAACGCGTGACCTATGTAATCAGTTGAGGAAAGACTAACGGCGAGGAAATCGGTCACCCCGCGTTGCCCCAGTTTTTCCGCTTCGATTGCCGCTTTCGACATGTCGAATGTATAGGTGTTCGCGAATGGAGTCGCACGGAAGGCCTCGGTCCTGTTACGCGAAATCGTATCCGTCCTGTGGGGGAATGTATTGTCTTCACCAGTAATGCTAGCCTCATATATCTTATCGTCGCTGGTGCTCTGCGTATACGTCGAGATAGGGTAGAGAGTATTCCATGCCTGCAACATATACTTCTCCGGTAACTTCTTGTTGTTAAATGCCTGCACCCAGGAAGGCAAAGCATTCATGTAGTAAGAACTCGTGATAAACCCAGCGCTGGTGTTGTCAAACCAGTATGCAGTGCCCGAATGCCCTGCAGGTAGAATTGATCCACGATCTTTTAGGGCAATCCCGATTGATTTGCTTTGGAAATTTGTCGCCAGCCTTAATTCATCTGTGATAGTGGTAGACCACATGTTTCGGGGAGACATCTTGCCGGCAGATGATGTACTTCCTACAGTTGTGACTGTCGAGTCTTCGGTGCAGTAAAAATTTCTTTTTAATTCCCGGTTGTACCAGAAATTCCCAATGATGCCATTTACTGCAGGAACGGAACCTGAGTATACACATGCATGCCCAGCAGCTGTATATGTGGGTGTATAGGGAATGAAGGTGTTTTCGCAACTGAAACCTTGAAGTAAAATTCGCTTAAATCCATCTGCCTGGTACCTGTCGTAATATCTATAGAGATAATCCCATCGCATTTGGTCGACGACAACTCCTATCACCAGCTTGGGTCGACGAAGAGTAGTAGGTTGTGCAAAGTTTGAGGTAAAGGAAAATAGGGCGATAAATATGAACACGATCCTGCGCATGATTTCCGTTTGAGGCAAATGTAAGGGATTATCATTTCCTCAAATGGTCACCAGGAAAGGTTAATAATCAAATCTTATCGGGGGATGCAGGGTAGTAATATCGATGGGCGAGCCATGATGCAGGAATACCAATCATGGTAATCAGTATCAGTGCCTGGATAATGGCATCGCGGGCATCAAACCCTGCCTTGCTAACAGGTGTATTACTCAACGGAACTATGATCCTGTTCATGATCACCCATATAAAAAGGCCATAGAGTATCCCGATGACGTACTTATTCTTCAATAGCGTCGAGAGTCGGGGATAAATAAGGAAGAGAAATGTGGTGAAAAGGAATGTAATGATATAATGAAAGACAAGTCCCCATATGATCATCAGCGTTCCGCCAGTAAATGCCTGTCGTCCAAATACACCACTTGAGATGAATTTAAAAATTGGAGAAGGCCCAAGGTCGCGCTCAAGGTAGAACTTTGTCATTGCAGCTGTAATATCCAGGGTACCTACCAGCAATGCGGCCCAGGAAATGGCGCTGAATAGATTTTTTCCCTGGCGAACAGGTGAAGGGGTGAGTGTAGTTGCCATCATTCGCAGGAGGTTTGGTTTAAATCTAATATACTTCAACGTTGCCCATTCTTGCAAGGGTGTTTTGATAAGTGATAACCCGGACGGATGAGGGGTAATTTTTCATGGGTTTAACGGTGTGTATACTATTGTACGCAATCCCGGTGGAATTTATCTTGCGATCATAAATTATGCTTATGAAACGTAAACGTCTACGGTTAATTGGAATCCTTGCATTTTTTGCTGTCTATATATACTTGATGCCTTCATAGAATCGGGGTTTAACGTTTAAGGGTTTAACGTTCAACGTCCTTTAATTCGAAACCATCCCTCGCAATCGACGAGATCGAGGGAGGAAGAGGATTTCGACCTTGAGAACGTTAAACGTTAAACTTTAAACTCTTAAACGTCTCTCTCTTATGCAACCTCCAAAAAGAATAAGAAGCCACTAACGCCAAGCTTCCCACCACCCACCATAGCCAATAAAAACTATAGTGCTCTACTAATTGTGCACCAAGTAAGGGACCGAGGCACTGCGCTGCCGACCATGCCATCGTATAGAGCGCCGCATACTGACCCCGATTGCCAGCATGCGTTCGGCTAATCCAGAATGTATTCATGAATGGCATCGAGAATATCTCACCAAATGTCACCGCAATGATCATTGCAAATGCGAGCCATGCTCCCATACCCGGAAGATTCAGCATCAGGAATGAAATTCCTACTAATGCAACTCCAGCTGCGATGTAGATCATACTCTTTCGCTTTCCCTCCAGTTTATAAATTAGTACCATTTCTACCAACGCAATGATAATGCCGTTTGAGGCCATAAGCAACCCAATGTATGGCTCGGAGAAGTGTAATTCTTTCTTGAAGAATACCGGAAGGTTTGTAAAGATCTGAAAGAAGCAACTGGCAAACAGCGTTGTAATAATGATGAACACCATGTAGGTCTTATCATTATATGCCGAGGTAAGGGGTGTTGCCTCAAATTCTTTCTTCTTCGGCGGCTTGTAATCAACAGGTTTAAGGAATGACCACATTAGCATCGCTGCTACGATGTTTGTGACACCATCTACCCAGAATAATAATTCATAACTGTGTTTTGCCAATAACCCTCCCAGGCCGCTACCTAAAGCCCATCCTAGATTTATTGCAAGCCGGTTAAGTGCGTACGAACGCGTACGATTTTCTTCCTTGCTATAGAAAGCAATGGCCGTTGAGTTTGCAGGTCGAAAAGCTTCATTGACGAAGCTGAGAAGAAATGTGATCGCGCAGATCCAGGGATAGCTCTGCATTTGCCCCAGTATCATAAACAGAATCCCTCCGCCAATCAGTGTTATCAGTTGTACGGGGTAAAACCCTATCTTATCCGTCAACTTCCCGCCAAAGAACGCTCCACTGAATGCGCCAAGACCGAATAACCCGAAGACTACTCCCGCTTGTCCAACTGAGTAGCCCATCTTCGGACTCGTTAAATAGAGGGTCATGAACGGTACCACCATGGTACCACTTCTGTTGATCAGCATTACGAGAGACAGTAGCCAGGTGGACCGTGACAGACCTGAATAGGCATTGCGGTAGGTCTTTACGGTAGTGGTTAGCATAAAGTCGGTAAAGGTATTAGTTAGCGAGTTAGCTTGCTTACCGCTCGCCTAAAAAAGGTGATTGGAGCCTAAGCCCAGGTTGCCGACTTCAATGTGGTGACCATTTTTTTCCTCAACCGAGGTGCCCGAAATCAAAAAACCTGTGTTTTTACCCTTCGAAAGCAAATGGCGCAATTGTTTCTATACCTGGGAAGGACTCAGTAGGATACCCGGATTCCTCGGACACGGAAATACCCGATTAACTATACATAAAAACATGAAAGGAAAGGTAAGAACGATCATTATTATAGGTGCAGGTCCAGCGGGACTTATGGCTGCTAAGAAACTATCAAAAAAGTACAAAGTAATCATCCTCGAGGCACGAGATCGCATAGGAGGGAGGATACAGTCGGTGATGGAACCTGGATTTTCTACGTTGGTCGAGTCCGGTGCAGAATTTATTCACGGTAAGCTCCCACAAACATTTCGGCTACTCAAGAAAGCAGGTATTGGGTATGAAAAGATGCAAGGCCAGATGTATCGGGTTGGTCCGGATGGATGGCAGATTCAGAAGGAGATGATACCGGGTTGGTACAAGCTCCTTAAACAAATGAAAAAGGAGAAACGTGATCGCACGCTTAGTGATTTCCTTGAGGAATATTACCCCGGTGAGCCACATAGGGCCTTCCGACTACAAGTCAGGTCATACGCGGAAGGTTTTGACCTTGCAGACACCTCCAAAGTAAGTATCCATGCGTTGCGGAAGGAATGGTCGGCAGAGGAGGAAGAAATTTATCGCATCACAGGAGGGTATGGCCAGTTGATCCGGTATCTCGAAGAAGAGTGTCATAAACACGGCTGCGATATCTACACCGATAATTGCGTACAGCAAATCGACTGGGAAAAAGAGGATGTGACGGTATACAGTACTAGTGGAAAGAAATTCTCTGGCGAAAAATGCATCATTACCGTACCCCTAAATATTTTCGCAAAGGTGATTGGCCCTGGCGCAATTAATATCACTCCACCACTAGACGAACAGGTCACCGCTGCAAAGGAAGTAGGATTCGGTACTGCAATCAAGATTGCATTTGAATTTAATGAGCCATTCTGGAAAGGATATGCTGAGAATCCTGGCTTCATAATAAGCGATGAGCCTGTGCCCGTCTGGTGGGTTGGTAATAGCAAGGCGCCCCGCCTACTCACCGGATGGAAAGGAGGTCCGGGTGCCGCGCTTCTCAGTAAGTGCACGGATGATGAAATTCTTCAAACAGCCTTACAATCCCTCTCGGTAATATTCAGGATTCCGATAATCGCTCTACGCGAAAAACTCGTGGCGTCAAAAATCTTCAATTGGCTAAAGCAGGATTATTCCGAAGGAGCATATAGTCACGATTACCCCACCTCTGAAAAAGCGAAGAATCTTTTAAATACCAGCGTGGCCGATACCATCTTTTTTGCGGGTGAAGGGATATTCCAGGGTGCATCTGCCGGTACTGTAGAAGCGGCATTGGCCAGCGGGAAACAAACTGCGTCGAAATTGATGAAGTAGGTATTAAAAAAAAATTGGGGCCAGGATAAAAATCCAGCCCCGTTTTTAAAATCCAATATCCTATGAAAAACCAAGGCAATGATAGTAATAATATCCTGAATAAAAAATACTACTTAGTGAGTATTTTTTGAATCGTGAATAACACTATAGAGTGTGTTAATAACACGACGTCATATATAAAACAATGCATATAATTGTTTGATCACTGGTTAATAAGTAAATTGATGTTTGCAAAGCTAAATAATGGCGATTTTTAAATCCTTCGGGCGTAATCCTACAGAAAAAGAGCAACGCAGATTCCTGAATTCGGCAAACTATTATAACGGTACCTTCAAAAATCTTTTCATGACGCGAATGATTGTTGAAAAGGCTTCGTATATAAATATGACGTGGAAGTTTTTCAATAAGCCGAAGAATACTTCTCCGCATGCGCGTCTACCCTCTATTAAAACCAACCTTTCCACCATTCATTCGACTCAACCGGTAATTATTTGGCTGGGCCATTCCTCATTTTTCATTAGACTAGGGGGAAGAAATATTTTAGTGGATCCGGTTTTGAGTGGGTATGCCTCACCGTTCTCATTTACCGGAAAGAGTTTCGCGGGATCAGATATATTTTCCGAAGACGAGTTGCCGGAGATCGATCTTCTGATTATCACGCATGATCATTACGATCACCTGGATTATTCAACAATACTTGGATTGAAATCTAAAGTAAAGAACATATTCACCTCATTAGGAGTAGGTTCTCACCTTCGTTACTGGGGCGTCGAAGCACAAATCATCACCGAAATGGACTGGGGGGAGGAGGCTCACGTTAAGGGAACGGAAACAAGTGAAGAAATAAGGGTGATCGCCACAACATCCCGGCATTTTTCAGGCCGGGGTCTTGTTCGCAACAAAACACTTTGGTCGTCATTTGTCCTATCTACCAGGAGTAATCGCATTTTCGTAGGAAGTGACAGCGGGTACGGCACACATTTCAAGGAGATCGGTCAATCCCATGGGCCATTTGATATTGCCTTACTGGAGTCCGGGCAATACAATGCGGACTGGCCAGATATCCACATGATGCCTGAGGAGACGGTACAAGCTGCCATCGACTTGCGCGCCGAGGTGTTAATGCCAGTCCACTGGGGTAAATTTGCGCTGGCCTTTCATTCCTGGGATGAGCCACCCCGCAGAATCCTGCAGAAAGCCACAGAATTGAAAGTGAAAGTGACGACGCCGATGATCGGAGAGCCCGTGATTATTGGGGAGGTGTATCCGGAAAAAAGATGGTGGGAAATGGGAGACGGGAGGCAGGAGGCGGGAGGCAGGAGGCAGGAGGCAGGAGGCGGGAGGCAGTAGTTGGGAATCGGGAATCGGTAGCCTGGTGGCAAACTGTTATTAACCGTTTTAGCTACTTAAATGCGAATCCAATTTGAAGAACTCTTAAACTCTTAAACTCTTAAACTTTCAAACTGTTAAACCTTTAAAACTTTCGAACGCTTAAAATCAACCCCAAACTATGGCCTCAACAAGACGAACATTCCTCACCGCCTCGGCCGCTTCAGCAGCAGCGCTGCTGCTGAACCAGTCTGAAACAAATAATCAGATGAAAAATATCTTTGTACACCATGTATATTTCTGGTTGAAAAATCCAGACAGCAAGACCGACATGGCGAAATTGAAAGAAGGCCTGGAGAAGTTGAGTAAAGTAAAAACGATAAGGCAATTTCACATTGGGAAACCCGCCGATACCAATCGCGAAGTAATCGATCGTTCCTATGCCATCTCGTGGTTAGCATTGTTCGATAATAAGGCCAATCAGGATAGTTACCAGACGGATCCCATTCACCTTGATTTCGTCAAGGAATGCTCGGGTCTATGGAATAAAGTAACCGTATACGATTCCATCGATGCTTAAAAAGCATGGCGCGAATGGCACGAACGTCAGACTACCTGTTAAGAAAAAATGAATTCCATACTGAGGTGGTAAAAACTTTATAGACGGATCGTTCGCCATCCGGGTTTTACCCTACCTTGAGCGCTAATTTTTATTTATAGATGAGAAAATATTTATTCCCTCTTCTTGCCATCACCTCGTTCGCAGGATATGCTCAGACTGCTGATAAGATGGATTTCGAGAAATACAATCCTCCTTCGACACTGGTCGTCCCGGAACATAAAACCACCAAGGCCAAGTTCCCCTTTATCGATGTGCATAATCACCAGTTCAATATGCCCGACATGGATTTGGGAAATCTGGTTCGTGACATGGACAGGCTCAACATGAAAGTAATGGTCAACCTTAGTGGCCAAAGTGGTGAGACTTTGAAAAGATCCGTGGCGAATGTGAAAGGTAATTACGCCAGTAGGTTTATCATTTTCGCGAATGTTGATTTTAAAGGAATTGGCCAGGAAGGTTGGGAGGTTAAAGCAATTCGGCAGTTGGAAGAAGATGTCAGGCAAGGTGCCAACGGTCTAAAAATTTATAAGAGTCTTGGTTTCTCCATTAATGATAACACCGGTCGACGAGTGACTGTCGACGACCCCCGCCTCGACGGCATCTGGAAAAAGGCGGGGGAATTAAAAATTCCTGTGCTTATTCATACTGCCGATCCAAAGCCTTTCTGGTCGCCCACCGATGATAAGAATGAACGATGGCTCGAACTCGCCATTAATCCAAATCGAAAGAGGGGTGATGGCAACCCTGCACCATGGGATACATTGATCGCCGAACAGCATCGCATGTTTAAGAAACATCCCACCACCACATTCATAGCAGCTCACTTTGGTTGGTATCCAAACGATCTTAATAAGCTCAGCCAACTGCTCGACGCCATGCCGAATGTTGTCGTTGAATTCGGCGCCGTAATTGCGGAACTTGGGCGGCAGCCAAAGTCAGCAAAACAATTTTTCACCAGGTACCAGGATCGAATCCTATTCGGAAAAGATAGTTGGGTACCGGATGAATACCAAACCTACTTCAGGGTATTGGAAACAGAGGACGAATATTTTCCGTACCATAAGAAATATCACGCCTTCTGGGCGATGTATGGAATGGGGCTACCGGATAATATTTTGAAGAAAATTTATTACAAAAACGCTCTTCGCATCATTCCGAATATAGATAAGACCTTATTCCCCGACTAGATTTTCAGAAGATACTAATGAAGAGTATTCTGCTTAACTACCTAAGGATAGACTTTTTCTTTTCCAGCATTACGTACAGAAGTGAAAAATAAAGCAAAGTAAATCTATCCAACTGATGTAAGTTGAACTGGGAGAGCTGATCGAATTAAAGAACGTTAAACCTTAAACACTAAACGTTCCTAAAGGAACGTCTTCACCGGCGGCCCCGCCGACGCCTCTGTTTCAAAAAGAAAGCGAACTTTCGCACTCTTCGTTTCAGTGGAATTTAGAAAGAGTTTATAATGCTTCGTGCCAGCGGTGATGATCAATAATGCAGTGTTGGGTGGAATGCTTCCCAGGTTTTCCCCGATCATTTCGACTTCATGAAATGTATTGCCCGCATCGACGCGGATATATGTAGTGATTGGCTTAGCGCCGAGTCGCTGGTGAGTTAGGACAACTTTATTGTTAACCTTTATCGTGATTGAATCGCCATCGATTTCAGCGTTATCATAGAAGTCCAGGCGAATGGTTCCTGTGTCAACTTTTATCTCCGGTATCTCTTTGAATGCAGACTCCTTGACTCTCGTGAGTTTAATGCTTCCAATACCGCAATCTGCATTCGTATTTAATACGTTTCCGCCCCACTGTCCTTTCAATATTTCGATATCGCCTTCGCGACTGTAGACAAGTTGAAACTCCTTTACACAGATCACGCAACGCCTTGGGATGTGGTAGGTAGTAACTATGCCTTCGTTGATGAACAATTTCTTCTGTTCAGGATTATACCGGCCGCGAAATTTCTTCTTCACGTAATTATCGATATCCTGGTAATGGTAGGAATCTCCTCCGGCGGAATCGCCTTTCATTGTGACCTGCAGTTCTATATTGTTATTTGGGAAGCAACCCTGCATGTTGAAGGAACCTTTCCAGAATCCGCTCAGGTTTTGAGTTGAGGCGGACAAGCCGGTAAGGCAAAACATTCCGGCTATGGCGATTCCCTTTTTCACTAACAAAAGTTACCGAACAATTTTCAGTCGAAATGTGAAAATTATGTGGGTGGTTAATTCTTACTAGCGACGCCTTATCCATCTTCCCCGACCACTTCCCCGGTTTCACTTACCTTTGCGCCCATGACACAGGAAAAATTACAGGATATGCGGTCCCGCATTGCCGGGATAAGGAGGTTTCTTTGACGTCGCTAACCGACAGCAGAAGATAGCCGAAGACAAACAACTTTCACTGAGCCCTGGCTTCTGGGACGATAATAAAAGGGCCACCGAGATTCTCAAGAACATCAAGTTGAATGAGTATTGGGTGAATCTGTATGAGGCGGTTAACACCGCCGCAGAAGATTTTGCCGTGCTCTATGATTTCTGGAAGTCCGGTGATGCTACCGAGGATGAAACGAAGGCAGCGTTCGATAAAGCCCTTGTTTTGGTCGATGAGGCAGAGTTCAAAGCAACATTGAATGAGCCTGAGGACGAACTTCCTGCCGTCTTGCAAATAAACTCCGGCGCAGGTGGTACAGAGAGCCAGGACTGGGCTGAAATGCTTGCACGCATGTACCGCATGTATGGAGAAAAGCAGGGTTGGAAGGTTACCGAACTCGACTGGGTATGGGGCGACGGAGCTGGGATCAAGGCAGCTACCCTGCAATTCGATGGGCCGTTCGCCTATGGTTTCCTGAAGGCCGAAAGCGGCGTTCACCGCCTTGTCAGAATCTCACCTTTCGATAGTAATGCGAGAAGGCACACTTCTTTTTCCTCCATATTTGTATACCCGCTCGTCGACGACACCATTCATATTGAAATAAAGGAAGCCGATGTAAAGATGGAGACCTCACGCAGCGGGGGTGCAGGTGGGCAGAACGTGAATAAGGTAGAGACGAAAGTTCAGTTGACCCATTTGCCGACAGGAATTGTCGTAGTATGCCAGCAGGATCGGTCACAGCTCGGCAATCGGGAACGGGCAATGGAAATGTTACGTAGCCGACTGTTTGAATTGGAGCTACGCAAACGCAATGAATTAAAAGATGCCGTCAACAGTACAAAAAAGAAGATAGAGTGGGGAAGCCAGATACGCTCGTATGTTTTCCATCCTTACAAGATGATCAAGGATCATAGGACAGATTTCGAAACCGGTAATGTGCAGCCTGTAATGGATGGCGACCTCGATGGTTTCATTAAGGCATACTTAATGAGCGAGAAGGAAACGGAGAGCTGATTTTCATGAGCATTGCTTTCGTGTTGAGTGTATTAGTTGTATGAACGATCAATTTTGATTTCATAATGTGCTTCCTCCGGAAGCGAAATAATTAAACATCATTTGCATGAGCCTAGGAACCTTCTCTTACCCGATGCCCGTCAACGAGCCTGTTCTCAGTTATGCTCCCGGATCGCCGGAGAAAAAAAGACTGAAAGAGGTTTTACAAGAATTGAAGAAAAAGGAAATGGATATCCCGATGTACATCGGGGGTAAGGAAGTCAGGACGAATAAGAAGACAGCAATTCATCCGCCACATGAGATTGCTCATACGCTTGGTTACTTCCATGCCGGCGAGCAGAAGCATGTTGAGCAGGCGATTGCTGCCGCTCTCGAGGCGCAGACGGGTTGGTCAGAGATGAGTTGGGAAAACCGTGCAAATATTTTTCTTCGCGCGGCCGATCTTATCGCGACGAAGTACAGGCCTTACATGAATGGCACAACGATGCTTGGACAAAGTAAGAATGCTTTCCAGGCTGAGATCGATGCTGCATGTGAGCTTATCGATTTCCTCCGGTTTAATGTACACTTCCTGTCTGAAATTTATAAGCAACAGCCTATAAGTAGTCCTGGTATGCATAATCGTATGGAATATCGACCGCTCGAGGGTTTCGTATTGGCAGTGACACCATTTAACTTCACTGCGATCGGCGGTAATCTACCAACTTCGGCGGCGATGTGTGGGAACGTGGTAGTATGGAAACCGGCCAATACACAGATATATTCTGCACAAATGTTCATGCAGATCATGAAAGAGGCCGGACTGCCCGATGGCGTTATCAACCTTATTTATGTCGATGGCCCAACGATAGGAAAAGTTTGCTTCAATCATCGCGATTTTGCCGGAGTCCATTTTACAGGGTCGACCGGCGTGTTCAATACGATGTGGGAGACTATAGGGAAGAACATGTCGATGTATAGATCGTATCCGAGAATTGTAGGTGAGACAGGTGGCAAAGATTTCGTGATTGCACACAAGAGTGCCGATCCCGATGTGGTGGCGACTGCATTACTTAGAGGCGCCTTTGAATTCCAGGGACAGAAATGTTCCGCTGCCTCGCGAGCGTATCTTCCTTCTAATATTGCCGAGGAGGTAAAGAAGAAATTGATTGCAGGAGTAAAGAGTTTCAGTATGGGAACGGTCGAAAACTTTTCCAATTTCGTCAACGCGGTGATAGACGAAAAAAGCTTCGAGAATATTAAACGCTACCTGGATCTTGCAAAGAAAGATCCCAAGGCGGAGATATGGGTAGGAGGTAAGTGTGATAAGAAGGATGGATACTTCGTTCAACCGACAGTCATTGAGGCTAAGAACCCGAAGTTTGTCACTATGTGCGAAGAAATATTCGGACCCGTGCTGACCGTTTATGTGTATCCGGCCAATGGTTTCGAGAAGGCCCTCGACCTCGTTGATAGTACTTCACCCTATGCACTTACGGGCTCGGTGATCGCTCAGGATCGTGAAGCCGTAGACCTCGCCACAAGGAAATTAAGAAATGCAGCCGGCAATTTCTACATTAATGATAAGCCCACAGGCGCGGTTGTAGGCCAACAGCCATTCGGTGGCGCGCGGGGAAGCGGCACTAACGACAAGGCAGGAAGCATCCTCAATCTCTATCGTTGGCTTAGTGCCAGAACAATAAAAGAGACTTTCAATCCCCCGGTCGATTATAGGTATCCTTTCATGAACGAAAAATAGTTAGTAGTGAGTGGTCAGTGGTGAGCGGTGAGTAGTGAATGGTCAATGGTCAATGGTGAGTAGTGAGTGTCTACCCTATATTTGAGGGGTAATTTATGGATTAGACGCTGATATAATGCAATCGATCAAAGGGAAGCAATTCACTACTCACCATTGACCATTCACTACTCACCGCTCTCTCACTTCATCCAGTACTTTCTTCAATTCACCCCGCTCATCCTTAGCCAAGGCAGGAGTTGCGGTTATGTTTGTGTCCTAAACATTTATCTCACAAAAAACTTATTTTATGAAAAGAAGCAGGGTCAGTTGCTGGTTGCCTTGTAGCCTGGTTTCTTAAGCCGCCGATCAATCACGCAACTTGCCCTTTTCCCTTTAAAACCAGCTCGAAACCACGTTGTGCACACCTGTGCATAGTGAGTGGTTTGATTTCTTGAATTAGTGTTTTATTTTGGCATCGCTCTTTAAGCCAATCAGTACGGCCTATGGAATGTTATTGCCATAAACCAAATGCCTAATTTAAAATCAATGAGTATGAAAAAATTACTTCTTGTTTTAACAGCCCTGCTTTTTGTGCTATTCACCAGTAATGCCCAGAAACTCGGAATTGAGTACGGGATAAAGCTCGGCCCCAACTTCAGTACGTGGACAGGGGAAGATGCCGAGCCAAGCTTTGATGAAGAGAAAAAGATGAAGATCGGTCTGCACGGAGGAGCTTTCATGATTATTCCACTAACTACAATACTGAACCTTCAGCCAGAGCTTTTGTTTTCAAGTGAGGGAGTGAAATACGAGTTCGATGATGGGGCAAAGGCGACCGCTATCACAAGCCACCTCAACGTCCCCATCCTGATACGACTGCAAACTAAAAGCGGGTTCTATGCTATCATAGGTCCTCAAATTGGTTTTACATTAGGCGGCAAAGCCAAATATGAAGATGATGGAGATGAAGAGAAGGAAGACATCGAAGACTTAAGAGGTGTTGTTTTCTCCGGACTCGTCGGTGCAGGATTCAGGACGAAGTCAGGGTTTGGCATATATGCTCGATTTGCAAAAGCCTTCAGCAGCGTGTTTGACTATGGTGATGACTACGACGATAAGACGTTCAACTCGACTATCGCTCTTAGTTTTTTCTATATGCTGAAGATGACGGGCAAGAAATAACCTGGTTATGCGACAAGCCACAAGCGTGGCTTTTTTTGTATAGATCCGCTACCATATAATAAAAATTAAAGTGAAGCGTTTAATAAATTCAACGACAGGTATCCTGCCCTCATTTTTAATCACGACCCTCCTGATATTTTTAATCCATGGAAAGAAACACTTATTAATGGTGAAAGTCATACCCGATACGTGGTATTTTCCCTAAGATAATATGTAATTAAGTCGGAAATCTTTTGATTTTCAAAAGTTGGTATATACATTTGCGACCGGAAAATTTAACCATTCAAAACAAACATTATGAAAAAAATCGTAGTCATTGCAGCGCTTTTAATAACTGGCGCGGCATCACAAGCTCAGGTAAAATTCGGCGTTAAGGCCGGAGCTAATCTTGCAAACGTTTCAGGTGATGATGTAGAAGGCACAGATATGAAAATTGGTTTTCATGTCGGTGGTCTTGCTGAAATCCCTGTTAGCACTATGTTCAGTGTAAAGCCTGAAGTTGTCTTCTCTAACCAAGGTTGGAAAGAAGATGATGGTAAAGTAAATCTTGCTTACCTCAACATCCCTGTATTGTTACAGTATAACAACCCTTCTGGTTTTTATGCCGAAACAGGACCCCAGATTGGATTCCTGATGAGCGCGAAGGCTAAGCCAGATGATGGTGATGATGTAGACATCAAGGACCTTTTCAAAACAACTGATTTCTCATGGGCTTTCGGTGCGGGTTTCAAAACTAAATCAGGTTTCGGTTTTGGAGCACGTTACAACTTCGGACTTTCTGACATCATCGAAGATGCAAAAGCGAAGAACAGTGTAATAGCTCTGGGTGTGTTCTACACATTCGGTGGCGAGAAAAAATAAGAAGTTCACTTACTACTTATATAGCCGGCATTATGCCGGCTTTTTTTTTGGGTATTCTCGCATCGTTTAACGTTTAAGCGTTTAACGTTTAACGTTCTTCAGTCGAACTCTCATTAAGTTATTTCACTTCCCTTTCTTCAGGTGTAGATCAACCATATAACGCAACTTCTAAATTCAGAACGTTAAACGTTAAACCCTTAAACGTTAAACGTCCCCACCAGACAAAAACCTTCCACCAGGACCACATATAGAACTTTTAGCATGAGAATTGCAGTTCTACCTGCACGATCCTGCCCTTGATAAATTATTCTACTAATGGTGCCCATCGGCGCAACGGACTCTTTATGGGTGCTTTGGCATGTTTTTTAATAATGGTATCCTGTTGTGACATAAAACACGCAACGTTTTTTAAACTAAATCAATGTATTTATGAAAAAAATTCTCTGTATCGTCCTCGCCTCTGCCTTTCTTTTTACCGCAGTTCAGGCTCAATCGGTACAATTTGGTATTAAGGCTGGTGTAAATGCAGCTAATATCGACATTTCCAATGGTAATGAGTATGACAGCAAGATTGGTATGCATGCTGGCGGCCTTGTTCACATCCACATTAATGATCATTTCGCAATTCAACCTGAACTAGTTTATTCTATGCAGGGATGTAAGACGGAGGATGATGACTTCAAATTAAAGCTCAATTACGTGAACGTACCTGTTCTGGCTCAGTACATGTTCAACGGTGGCTTTCGTTTGCAAACAGGTCCACAATTCGGCTTCCTTACCTCCGCCAAGACTAAGAACGGAGAGGTAGAAGTGGATGTTAATGATGAAATCAAGTCTACTGACTTCTCTTGGGCCTTTGGCGCAGCTTATTTGTCAAAAGTGGGTGTTGGTGTGGATTTCCGTTACAATCTCGGAATCTCAAACGTTAGTGAAGTTGCAGCTTTTGAAACTAAGAACAGGGTATTCCAACTCGGCCTGTTTTACCAGTTTGCTAAGTAAAACGTAGCCTTTTTTCCCCATTAATTTTTTTGCAAAGCCCTTTTCGGAGGGCTTTGCTATTTTTACCAAAATAAACTGCTTGAAATTAATACTCACCGCACCACAACTGGCCATCACCATTAAGAGGCTTGCTAACCAGGTGTTGGAAAATAACATTAATCTCGACAATACTGTATTCATCGGCCTCCAGCCAAGGGGGATATTTTTATCTGACCAAATCGTGCGTGAAATCAACAATGAACTTCCATCGGCATCATTACAATATGGGAAGCTCGATATTACATTTTATAGAGATGATATCCGTAACGGTTTGCATGTGGCGAATCAGACTGACATTCCTTTTTCCATAGAAGGAAAGACAGTCGTGTTGATAGATGATGTATTATATACTGGCCGTACGATCAGGGCCGCATTAGATGCACTGCTTGATTTCGGAAGACCAGAGAAAGTAGAGTTGTGTGTTTTGATCGATCGCCGCTATAGCCGGCAATTTCCTATCCAGCCGGACTACACCGGCAAATCGATCGACTCCATTATTTCACAGAAAGTGAAGGTATTCTGGAAAGTAAAAGATGGTAAAGAAGAGGTAGCGTTGGTTGACTGATAGGCATCTTTTCCTGGCTACGGTTTCCTAATTGGATGCTGGATACTTGACGTCGAAACTTCATTGTAGTGGAAATATTGGATGCTAGATACTGGATGCTAGATACTGGATGCTAGATACTAGATACTGAATATAGAGACAGAACTACACAACGGAATGATGCTGTTCGCAATGAGATCCAGCATCCAAACTCAAAGATTTCCTCCTATAACGACCATCCAGCATCCAACACCCATCGACTTCCCTCGCCAAGTAACATACCATTGGGTTGCTTGTGTTAATCAAGACACGAAAGGGACTTGCCAATAATCTGAACACAATCCAACAGTTGTTCTTTCGAAATGATTAGTGGTGGTGCGAATCTTATCTTATCACCGTGTGTGGGCTTCGCAAGTAGTCCATTTTCTTTTAACTCCAAACAAAGTCTCCATGCAGCATCCTTATCCGAATGTTCGATCACAATAGCATTCAATAGCCCTTTTCCACGTACAATTGAAATATGACGACTTCCAAGATCGTTCAGCCCCGATCTGAGTAATTCGCCCATAGCGGTTGCATTGGCTGAAAGACCTTCGTCCTTCAACACCTGCAACGCTACCATTGCGGTCTTGCAGGCAAGCGGATTGCCTCCATACGTTGACCCGTGTTCACCCGGCTTCAACGTTAACATGATCTCATCATCGGCCAATACCGCGCTCACAGGCATCATTCCGCCACCAAGCGCCTTTCCAAGCAAGAGAATGTCTGGACGGACGTCTTCATGATCACATGCAAGCATTCTTCCGGTTCTGGATAATCCCGTCTGTATCTCATCGGCGATAAATAATACATTCGCCCTCTTACAAAGAGCTTTCGCTTTTGAAAGGTATCCATCATCTGGTACAATCACACCTGCTTCACCTTGTATGGGCTCGACGAGGAAACCGGCGACATTTGCAGATTCGAGTGCATTCTCCAATGCGTCCAGATCATTATAGGGAATGACTTCGAATCCTGGCAGGAATGGGCCAAAGTTTTTAGTTGACGCCGGATCACTGCTGAAGGACACCACACCGGTAGTCCTTCCATGGAAGTTGCCTTCACAGGCAATAATTACTGCCTTACCAGCTTTTACCCCTTTCACTTCATATGCCCACTTGCGACAAAGCTTAATAGCAGTTTCAACGGCTTCCACACCCGTATTCATTGGCAATACTCTATCATATCCGAAGTAGTGAGTTACATACCTGGAGTATTCACCCAACTGATCGCTGTAGAAAGCCCTACTGGTTAGCGATAGACGTTGTGCCTGCTCCACAAAGGCCTTAACGATGGCCGGATGGCAGTGGCCCTGGTTGAGGGCTGAATAGCCGCTGAGGAAGTCATAATATTTCTTACCATCGACGTCCCAGACGAAAACACCTTCGCCACGATCCAGCACCACTGGAAGCGGATGATAGTTATGAGCACCATACTGCTCTTCCAGCGCAAGGTATTGTGAAGTCTTTCCATGATCAGGAATTATCGAACGCATATAATAGTATTAAAGTAAAAAGATGAAGAAAATAAGAAGCTGGAAATTTTGAGTCGGATCTAACGCACGGTTTCGTGTATTACGACAGTCTATCCTCGATGATTGAGTAGATCAAGGTTAGATTTCAGGAAGAAGAATATGTGCGTATGTAAGCTTATAATCCGAAATTTGACGCAAGATAATAAAACTAATGGAGGGCGACAAGTATGGATATTGAAAATACAAAAGACTACAAACTGCCTGCGGCGACGCGGATCGGCCATATTCACCTGAAGGTGACGGACCTGGAACGAGCGTTAGGGTTCTATCGTGACCTACTTGGTTTTGAGTTTCAGCAATTCTATGGAGACAGCGCAGCATTTCTGTCTGCGGGTGGATACCATCATCATATTGGCCTAAACACATGGTATAGTAAGGATGGTGGACCTGCACCCGCGAATACAGCGGGTCTATTTCATACAGCAATACTTTACCCGGAACGTAGGGATCTCGCTATTGCATTGAAGCGTCTGGTCGAAGCCGGATATCCATTAACAGGTGCTTCCGACCACGGCGTATCAGAAGCGATATACCTGAATGATCCCGATGGGAACGGTGTGGAGTTATATTGGGATAGATCTAAAGAGCTATGGCCAAGAGATGAAAAGGGTAACCTAAGAATGGTGACTGAGGCACTTGATCTGGAAGAGTTGTTGAAATTAGCAGGTGTCTGAGTAAATATTAAATGTAAAATCTAGAATGTAAAATGTAAAAGTTGAACCACCATTGACTTTGCATTAAATTTCGTAGCATTTCCTCTGCGTCTTTGCGTGATACCTTTATTTGAAATCGATTGTACGCACCAGGTACTCCTTCGGAAATGCTAGCGATGGTTTTTGATTCGAGTTGAAGATACCATACACAGCACTGCCACTTCCACTCATTGACGCATACAACGCCCCGCTTTCATAAAGGGTAGTTTTTATCTTACCGATTTCAGGATGTTTCGAAAACACAGTTTCTTCAAAATCATTCTCGAGTCCATTCTTCCAGTGTTCTATAGGGTTGACTAAAATATCGGACAGGCGTCCACTTCGTTCGAATGGACTTATACCCGAAAATGCGGATGGGGTATCGACATGAATACCTGGGTAGACTAATACTATCGTGCGGGTTGATAAGTCAAGATTGATTGGCGTTAGCACTTCGCCGCGACCAGTTGCCACGCATGCAGTGTTGAGAATAAAGAATGGAGAATCGCTTCCAAGTCGTAAGGCATACTCGATAAGTTTTTCGCGACTTAAATCAAGCTCGAATAATTTGTTCAACAATAGGAGTGTATAGGCGCCATCGGCACTACCTCCACCGAGGCCTGCACCAAGCGGAACGGCTTTGTGTAAATGTATTTGCAATGAACCTATTATCGGGAAATCTGACTTGAGCAGTGCGGTAGCTTTCATGCATAAATTATCGCTGGCCTTTCCAGGTACTGTGATACCACTGGTTGTGAAAACCGATTCTGCTTTTTCGCGCGCTTCGATTATTTCAAGTGAATCATAAAAGGGGAGGGGATAGAAGACTGTTTCGAGGTCATGGTATCCGTCAGGTCTCTTGCGAGTAATACGAAGGCCGAGATTGATTTTACAATTAGGAAAGACGACCACGGTAATTGTATGATTTGGTAAGGGTCAAAGTTAGCGGCCCTTCTTGCGACTGTTTATTTCATCGCGGATAGCAATTGCACGAATGTAGTCCTCGCTTTCGAGGACGTCGTTTAGGAGCGTAGTCAAATCCTCCAGTGTCATCGTTTTCAGGTCCTCATTGCTGCTGCCTGGCCCTTGCTCCTCCACAACCACTTCCTGCTTGGCCTTTTTTTTCTTCCCGGAAGTACCGGTGTCCTCCATAAGGATTCCCGCACTTTCCAGGATATTCTCGTAAGTATAAATGGGACATCCGAACCTTACTGCGAGAGCTAAGGCATCTGACGTCCTTGAATCAATCTCAATAGTATCGTTTTCTGAGGCACAAACCAGTTTGGAATAAAAAATCCCCTCCTGCAAATCGCAGATGATGATCTCGTGGAGGTCTATCGCAAAGGCATTCAGAAAATTCTTCATCAGATCGTGGGTGAGAGGTCTGCTTGGATGCATTTTTTCCAATGCAACAGCAAT